>JBGQKM010000007.1:0-43869 GCA_041499515.1 Planctomycetia bacterium
ACGAGCATCGGCTGGCTGGCCTTGTCGTTCTATTTGGCGCTGTATTTTCCGGCATTCGTCGGGCTCAGCCGGGTGGCCGCTCACACGCTGCGCATCTCGCCGATCGTGGCCGCGCCGATCGTGTGGACGGGACTCGAACTGGCTCGCGCGCATCTGCTCAGCGGATTCAGCATGGTTTCGTTGTCGCACACGCAATATCGCTGGCCCGAGGTGGTGCAGATCAGCGACACTCTCGGCGGCTACGGCGTCAGTTTCCTGATAGTGTTTGTAGGGGCCTGCCTGGCGCGCATGTTGCCTTGCGAGGGCGCGGGCCGTGCGTGGTGGCCCGCGCTGCCGATGGCGGCGGCGATTGCCGGCGTGTTGGCGTATGGGCATTGGCGGACCAGCGAGCAAACGACTCGGCCGGGACCGAAAGTGGCGCTGGTGCAAGGCTCGATCGACATCGACATGAAATACGATCCGGCCCAGGGGCAGCGGATTTTCGACGAGTATTTCGGCCTTTCGCAACGGGCCGTCGGTGAGCATCGCGACTTGGATCTGATCGTGTGGCCCGAGACGATGTTTCGTTACCCATGGTTCACGTTCGACAAGGATTTCATACCTCCGGCCGGGGCCGACACGACGCCGGCCGAGATCGAAGCCAGCAGCCGGCGGGCCATCGAGCAGACCGTGGCACCGTTGGACGTGCCCTGCTTGTTGGGCATCGACACGATCCACGAAGCGCGCGATCACACCGAGCGATTCAACTCGGCTCTATTTCTCGATCGCACGGGCAAAGTGCGGGGGCGTTACGACAAGTGCCATCCCGTGGCCTTCGGCGAATACGTGCCGTTTGGCGAGACGTTTCCGTGGCTCTACCAACTCACCCCGCTGCCGGCCGGATTGAATGCCGGCGCCGGCCCCCAGTCGGTCCAGATGGGCCAGGTCCGCTACTCGGTGAATATCTGCTATGAAAACACGGTCCCACACCTGATTCGCGGGCAGGTCGTGCAACTGCGCGCCGAGCATCGCGAGCCGGACGTGCTGGTGAATTTGACCAACGACGGCTGGTTTTGGGGCTCGAGCGAGTTGGACATGCACCTGGCCTGCGCCGTGTTTCGCGCGGTTGAGTGTCGCAAGCCGTTTTTGATCGCGGCCAATACCGGGTTTTCGGCCTGGATCGACTCCAGCGGCCGGATCGTGGCCCAGGGCCGTCGCCGGGCAACCGATGTGATCGTTGCTACCCCGACAATCGACTCCCGCGAAAGTTGGTATCTGGAGCACGGCGACCTGCCGGCCGGAGTGTGTCTTTTGGGCACAACGGCCTTGGTTTTCGTGGGCCTTGGCCAGCGACGGAAAGAGCGTAGAAAGCGTGCCGCGGCAAACAGTTAAACCTTTGAAAAATGCCGGCCAACAGGCGTAACACGCGACCAACTGGGACACCCTGCCAGACTGCCTATCTTCGCAAGCTTAAAGTTCCGTGATTGACTTTGCAAAACAGGGCTAATTATACTGGAGTTTTGGCAGTTCTCGCTGAGCTATCTCCTGTTCAGGTAAAAGTTTGGCGACGTTTGGCGGACCTTGTCCCGTGGCTCCATTGGCCTTAGCAAGTCGAGCTCCCTGACCGAGACAGACCCGAGGCAAATTACGGCTCGGCTGGCGTGCTTAGAGGAATGAGTTTATGAACCTGATCGGCAAAATCTTTGTCGTGCTCGTTTTCATGATGAGTCTGGTGTTCATGTCGTTTGCAGTGGCCGTTTACGGCACCCATCAGAACTGGAAGAAAGAGGCGGTCGACTGGAAGAATAAGCGTGAAACGGCCGTCGGCGAATTGCAGAAGGCGCAAGACGAAAAAGCCCAACTCGAGAAGCAAATCGCCGACGAGAGCCTGGCCAAGCGCGAGGCCCTGGCCAAGCTGGAAACGGAGCGCGGCGAACTGCAAACCCAGCGCGATGAACTGGTCAAACAGCGCGACGCGTTGATGATCAAAGACAAAGAGGCCGTGGCGGCCCTCGATACGGCCCAGCAGAATCTGGCCAAGCTGACCACCGAGGTTGAAGGATTGCGGGGCGAGATTCGCGACGCGCAAACTCAGCGCGACAAGAGTTTCGAGCGGGTGGTCGAGCTGACCGATAAAATCCATCAGGCCCAAGGCGAGTTGAAGCGGCTTGAAGAGCGGCGCGTGCAATTGGCCGGCGAGATCGCCGCGGCCAGCCAGGTTCTCAAAGCGCACGGCCTCAGCAAAGACACGCCGGTCGACGGCTTGCCGCCGCAAATCCGCGGCAAGGTGTTGGCCATCAATCGAGACAACATGATTGAAATCTCGCTCGGCTCGGACGACGGCCTGCGCGCCGGTCACACGTTGGAAGTGTTCCGCGGCAGCAAATACCTGGGCCGGGTCGAGGTCTTGAACGCTTCGACCGATCGGGCCGTCGGCAAAATCTTGCCGGGATTCAAGAAGGGCAACATTCAGAAAGACGATGATGTCGCTACTCGGTTCAAAGTCAGCTAAAAAAGCCGCCGCCGCGCCCGCCGCTGCCAAAAGACCTGCGACTGCCAAAGCACCCGGCGCCGCAAAAGGGCCTGTGCCCACGCGGGGCGTCGTGGTCGAGAAACCCAAAGCCAACATCTATACGATGTTGCTCGTCTTGTCGTTGGTCGCGGTGGTGATCGGCTGCCTCTGTCTGTATTTCGAAATGAATGACTACGGCTTTGCCGTCAAAGCGCGACTCTGAGGAACTGCGGCCGTTTACGCTAAAACTTCTTAACTTGCCGAGCACGGATGCTCCATCGACTCTTCGGACTGCTGGGTTCGGACCTGGCGATTGACTTGGGCACGGCCAACACGCTGGTCAGCGTGGCAGGCGAGGGCTTGGTGCTCAACGAACCTTCGATCGTCGCGGTCGAAGAGGGGACCAACCGCATTCTCTCCGGCGGTTGTGCCGTGGGCCATTTGGCCAAGCAAATGCAAGGCCGCACGCCGCAGTCGATCGAGGTCGTGCGCCCCTTGAGCGCCGGGGTGATCACCGATTTCGAACTCTGTGAGGCCATGCTCCGTTATTTCATGCGCAAAGCCGGCCGGCAGGGCTTTCGCGTCAAACCCCGGGTGCTGGTGGCCGTGCCGGGTTGCATTACGCCAGTCGAAAAGCGGGCCGTCTTCAACAGCACCGAGCGGGCCGGAGCCCGCGAGGTGTTGGTCATCTCCGAGGCCAAGGCGGCGGCTGTCGGCGCCGGATTGCCCATTGCCGAGCCGGTGGCCAGCATGATTTGCGACATTGGCGGCGGCACGACCGAAGTTGCCGTGCTCAGCCTGGGCGAGATCGTGGCCCAGCAGTCGGTGCGCGTGGCCGGCGACGCCATGGACCAGGCCGTCGTCGACTATCTCAAGCGGCATTACAGTCTGCGCGTGGGCACCGGCGCCGCGGAACGATTGCGGATCGAAATCGGCAGTGCCTACCCGTTGCAAGAGGAGCTCTCGGACGAAGTGCGCGGCGTCGATACGATCAGCGGTTTGCCTCGCAAGGCCACGCTTACCAGCGAGGAGATCCGCGAGGCGCTCGGCACGCCGCTGTTGCAAATCGTGGAAGCGATCAAAACCACGCTCGATGTGTGCAGCACCGATTTGGCCTCGGACCTGGTCGACCACGGGCTGGTGTTGGCCGGCGGCGGCGCGCTGTTGCGCGGGCTGGACCGTTTTCTGGGCGAACAGACCGGCCTGCCGACGCGGGTCTGCGCCGAGCCGCTGACGGCCGTGGCTCGCGGCGCGTACATCTGTCTGGAGCATTTCGATCGCTGGCGCGGCGCCATGCAATCGAGCGACGAAGACGTCTAATTCAGTCCGCGCCATGGTTCGACCTCAGCACTACGTCGATTGGCACCACATCGTCGACCAGCCGAGCGATGGGCCGCCGACGAGCACCCGGCGCCGATTGCGCTGGATCCTCGCGCTATTCGGCCTGGCGCTTGCGATTATTTTTGCCCGGGCCGTGCAGTTGGAGCTCTCCGACGGCCAGACGTTTCGGCAATTGGCGGCTCAGCCGTTGGAACGGGTCGCGCCGGTGGCTGCGCCACGGGGCCGCATTTTGGCCCGCGACGGTACGGTGTTGGCCGCCGATCGACAGTCCAGCGCATTGGCCGTCGAGTACCGCTATCTGGAGACCCCACCCGATCGAGAATGGCTGCGGCGGATGGCCCGCGCGCGGCTGCCGCGCGCGGAGCGTCGAAACGGCGCGCGGCTCTTGGCCATGGAAGCGTCGCTTTGCGAGGAGTTGAGCGATCTGCATCGACGGTTGGCACGCCTGTGCGGTCTCTCGGACGAACAATGGCAGGCTCGCGCCGGGCGCATTGAGCGCGAAGTCCGCCGGTTGGCGGCACACGTGAACCAGCGCCGGCTGGCTCGCCATCCAGAGCGTGCCGCCGTCAAGTCGCCCGACGGAGAATGGAGCCTGACTTCAGTGCTCGCCGGGTTGTTCGCTCCGCCGGAAGCGTTGCCTCCGCAGCCGATGTTGCTTGCCGAACAGACGGCCTATCATCGCATCATCGACGATGTTCCGCCGCAGGTCATTGCCGAAATCAAAAAAAACGCCTCCGCCTACCCGGGCACGAAAATCGTCGCAACCACGCGGCGCGACTATCCGCAGGAATCGGTGGCGGCCCACCTGGTGGGATACGTCGGCGCGCGAGTAGGCGCGACCACGGCGATCGTGGCGGCCGATTCGGGCGCTTCTGGCGACGAGCCGGCTGGTCGGATGGGTGTCGAGCGCCGCTGGGAGTCTCTGCTGCGCGGGCAGCCGGGTCAGGAACGGCAGTACACGGACCATCGCGGCAAACGCCTCTCCGCCAAGCGCCAGCGCGAGCCGGCGCCGGGCGGCGACGTGGTGCTGACGATCGATCTGGCCCTGCAAATCTCGGCCGAGCAATTGCTCGATCACTGCTTGCGGCGGCTGCAGCCCCAGGCCGGCCAGCCCAGTGAGGTCGTGCACGGCGGCGCGATCGTCGTGATGGACGTTCGCTCGGGGGAAATCCTGGCAGCCGGAAGTGCGCCGCGATTCGATCCCAATGCGTTTGCCGTGGGCGACGCGGGCGTTGAGGCCGTGCTGCACGATCCGCGCCGGCCGCTGTTCGACCGTCTGACGAAGATGGCGATTCCGCCCGGCTCGGTATTCAAACCGCTGACGGCCTTGGCCCTCTTGGAAAGCGCCCGGCTCGATCCGAAACAGGTCTTTCATTGCCACGGATATCTCGACGAACCGGATCGTCTGCGCTGCCAGATTTTTCGACAGCACGGCATCGGACACGGCGACGTAACGTTGGCCGATGCGCTGGCGCAAAGTTGCAACGTCTATTTCTTTCATTACGCGTGTGAACTCGGAGCGGCGGCGCTGCTGGACTGGTCGGGGCGCTTGGGCTTGGGACGGCCCAGTGGAATCGACTTGCCCGACGAAGCAGCCGGCCAACTGCCCACGCTGGCGCAACTGCGGCAAAACGGCCAGGTGCAAGCTTTTTCGATCGGCCAGGGACCACTGACTGTCACGCCGTTGCAGATCGTGCGGATGTACGCCGCGATCGCCAACGGCGGTTACTTGATCGCTCCGCGGATAACGCGCGATGGGATCGATGGGAGAATCTCACGCGACGGCGACTCGACGGCCACCGCGCTTTCCGGGAGCGACCGCATTGACGCGCTGAGCTCTGAATCTTTGGACGCGGTTCGCGAAGGCTTGCTCCGCGTGGTCGATGACCCCAACGGAACGGCGCACGATGCGGTGCGGTTGGCGTCGCTTGCGATCGCCGGCAAGACCGGTACGGCGCAAACCGGCGGCGGACAGGAGGATCACGCATGGTTCGCCGGCTACGTTCCGGCCGAAGCGCCGCGCTATGCGTTTGTCGTCGTATTGGAGCACGCCGGCAGCGGCGCGACGATCGCCGGTTCGGTTGCCAAAAGTCTGGTACAGCGCATGCAGCAGTTGGGCTACTTCGGCGCGCCAAGAACGGCCGAGAATCTTGTTCCGCCCGGCAAGGGGTGATTGGGCGCCTGGCCACTTTTGGCGTACCCTCTCGGGGCGCGATTCTCATGCCCAAAAGACCGGGGCGCGGCGCCCCAATTCGACTTTTCGAGTCGTTAATATAGGCAAGATATACTGGCCGGTCTCGCGCTTGAGTGTTCGGTGTCGGCCGGCACAGAACGTGTGTCGCAAGCCATTTGATTACAGATACTTACAATCCCAGTAGAATCGCTTTGGGACGTTGCGGCTGGGGGCCAAAAAAGTTATATTGGCCACTTCCAGCTGCCGGCCGATTAAGTGTCCGGAAGGGCCGCAGCCCGACAGGGGATACAGGGTCGTGGTTTGCTTGATTCGCGTCTGCTGAAAGGACTGATTTTTGGCCACAAACGGTAACGAGCCTGAAGAAGATATCCCGCCTCCGACCCACGAGGATCATCCGGTCGGCCGCATCCTCGATTTGCCGATCGAAGAGGAGCTCAAGGACAGCTACCTCACGTACTCGATGAGCGTGATCGTCAGTCGAGCGCTGCCCGACGTGCGCGACGGGCTGAAGCCCTCTCAGCGGCGGATTCTGGTCGCGATGAACGACCTGAGCCTGACGCCCGGCGCCAGCCGCGTCAAATGCGCCAAGATCTCCGGCGACACCAGCGGTAACTACCATCCCCACGGCGAAAGCGTCATCTATCCGACGCTGGTGCGCATGGCCCAAGAGTGGAACATGCGGCACGTGCTGATCGACAAGCAGGGGAATTTTGGCTCGATCGCCGGGCTGCCGGCGGCGGCGATGCGATATACCGAAGCACGCATGTCGCCGATCGCCGCGTTGTTGCTGGACGATTTGAAGCTCGACACGGTCGACTACATTCCGACGTACGACGAGCGGCACACCGAGCCGACCGTTTTGCCGTCGAAGTTTCCGAATCTGCTGGTCAACGGCGCCAACGGCATCGCGGTGGGCATGGCGACGTCGATTCCTCCGCACAATTTGGCCGAGATTTGCGACAGCCTGGTGCGGGTGATTGATCAGCCCGACGTTTCGGCCGACGAACTTTTGGAGATTTGTCCCGGGCCCGACTTTCCAACCGGCGGCATCGTGTGCGGTCGCAGCGGCATCCGCCGCGGTTATTACACGGGCCGCAGCACGATCACGCTTCGCGCGCGGGCTCACATCGAGGAGTTCGGCAAGAATCGCTTTCGCATCGTGGTCACCGAGATTCCATTCCAGCAGGCGCGCGACCGCGTGGAAGAGCGGATCGCGGCGCTGGTGAACGAAGACCGGATCAAGGGTATTTCGGCCATCCGCAACGAAAGCGATCTCAAGGAGCCTGTGCGATTGATTTTGGAGTTGAAGCGCGACGCCGATCCGGAAATCGTGCTCAATCAGCTCTATCAGTTTTCGCCGCTGCAAGATTCATTTTCGATCATTTTCCTGGCGTTGGTCGACGGCAAGCCGCGGATTTTGCCGTTCAAGGGCCTGCTGGAGGAGTTTATCCGCCATCGGCTAATCGTGATCCGCCGCCGGACGCAGTTCCTGTTGGCGCGCGCGCGGGCCCGAAAGCACACGGTCGAGGGGTTGCTGTTGGCGCATGCCAACATCGACGAGATCATTCGCGTGATTCGTTCTTCGGCCAATCAGGCCGAGGCCAAGGCGCGGTTGATGGGCGTCGAAGCCCCGGCCGCGATGATGCGCCGGGCTCTGGGCGAAACGGGTTTTGCCGTGTTCCAGTCGGAACGCGGCGTGAGCGATACCTACACGCTCACGCCGGTGCAGGCCGAAGCCATTTTGCGGATGACGCTCGGCCAGTTGGTCAATCTCGAACAGGAAAAGCTGGTCAACGAATATCAAAAACTGCTCGACGAAGTCACCGAATACCAGCGCATTTTGTCCGATGACAAGATCATCCTGGGCATGATTCGCGACGATTGCCTGGAATTGAAAAAGAAACACGGCGACGAGCGGCGCACGGAAATCAGCGGCGAGGAGATCGGCTCGATCGACCTGGAGGATTTGATCACCGAAGAAGCCATGGTGGTCACGATCAGCCACAACGGCTACATCAAGCGCACGCCGGCCAGCACCTACCGCGCGCAGCATCGCGGCGGCAAGGGCATGAAGGGCGCCAAGACGGAAGAGGAAGATCCGATCCAGCATCTATTCGTGGCCAGCACGCACGACTACTTGATGTTTTTCACCAACCGCGGCAAGGTCTATTGGCAAAAAGTGTACGACCTGCCGCAATTGAGCCGCGAGAGCCGCGGCCGGGCGGTGGTCAACCTCTTGAATTTCTCCGAGGGCGAAAAAGTGGCCGACTGCCGGGCCGTGCGCGACTTCAATCAGCCCGACCACTACCTGATGATGGCCACTCGCTCGGGCCTGGTAAAGAAAACGGCGCTCGACAAATTCAACCGGCCGATGCGCGGCGGCATCATCGCCATCAAGCTGCGCGAGGACGACGAAGTGGTCGACGTGGCGATTACGAAAACAGGGGATGAAGTGGTGCTGGCCACGGCCCGGGGAATGGCCATTCGCTTCAGCGAGGCCAACGCGCGGCCGATGGGCCGCAACACCAGCGGCGTCAAAGGCATCAGCCTGGCCAAGGACGATAGCCTGGTCGGCATGGTCGTGGCCGAGCCCGACGCCACGCTGTTGACGGCCTGCCTCAACGGCTATGGCAAGCGGACGCTATTCGGCCCGAACAATGCCGTTGCGGAGGGCGAGGGGCCCGTTTCGGAGAACGACGAGCCCGCGTCGGAGAGCGAGGGTGAAGTGCCAGAGAGCGAGGCGGAAAGCGCGGGCGAGGAAGAAGAAGGCGTTTCGTCCTCGAACCGCTATCGCACGCAACGTCGCGGCGGCAAGGGCCTGCGCGATATCAAGACCACGGCCCGCAATGGCCCGGTGATCGGCGTGGCGTGTGTGCGCGACGACGACGAACTTCTGATGATGACGGCCCGCGGCAAGTTGCAGCGGATCGTGGCCGGCGAAATCGGCGTGATCGGCCGCAACACGCAGGGCGTGCGGATCATGAGTTTGGACGAAGGCGATACGCTGGCGGCGATCGTGCGCGTGCCACGCGACGAAGGCGGCAACGGAGACGGCACGGCCTTTGCGCCCGCGCCGCGTGCCCGCCTCGAAACGCCCGCCGCGAGCGAACCGGACGCGGGCGAACCGGAAGCAAGTGACGACGAAGAGTAGCGTCTGCCGACTGCCCAAGGACGCGCCGCAACCGATCTCAAGGAACGTCATGCCTGGAGTGTGGATAGTTTGTCCAAGGACATGTCTCGTCGCGCACTGATCACTGGCATCACCGGCCAAGACGGCGCTTACCTGGCGGAATTTCTGCTAGGTAAAGGCTATGAAGTCCACGGCATGGTGCGCCGCGCCAGCACCGAGGGCTTCGAGCGCATGGAACATCTGCGCTCGCGACTGCACTTGCACCAGGCCGATTTGCTCGATCAATTGTCGATCGTCACGCTCTTGAGCGCCGTACGCCCGCACGAGGTGTACAACCTAGCGGCGCAATCATTTGTGCCGACGAGTTTCTCGCAGCCGTTGATGACCGCGGAATTCACGGCCCTGGGCGTCACGCGCGTGCTCGAGGCAATTCGCCTGATCGATTCCTCGATCCGCTTTTACCAGGCCAGCAGCAGCGAAATGTTCGGCCGGGTGCAAGAGGAACCGCAAAACGAGAAGACGTCTTTTTGGCCGCGCAGCCCGTACGGCGTGGCCAAGGCCTATGGACATTGGATCACAGTCAACTACCGCGAAAGTTACGGCATGTTCGCCTGCTCGGGCATTTTATTCAATCACGAATCGCCTCTGCGCGGCAAGGAATTCGTCACCCGCAAAGTGAGCGACGCGGTGGCTCGCATCAAACTTGGCCTGCAGGACAAACTGAAATTGGGCAATCTCGACGCCCAGCGCGACTGGGGTTTCGCCGGCGACTATGTCGAGGCGATGTGGCTGATGATGCAGCAGCCGGAGCCCGAAGACTTTGTCATCGCCACGGGGATCAAACATTCGGTGCGCGAGTTGGTCGAAACGGCATTTCGTTACGTGGGGCTCGACTGGTCGCGGTACATCGAGGTGGATCCGGGCCTGCTGCGGCCGGCCGACGTCAATACGCTCTGCGGTGACGCCGCCAAAGCCCGGGCCAAGCTGGGCTGGAAGCCGAAAGTCAGCTTCGCCGAACTGGTGGCCATGATGGTTGACGCGGACTTGGAACGGGCCGGGCGGGCGGTGCGCGGCTGATGTTCGATGCTCAGGGCTCTGGTAAGTTGATAAATGACCGCGCCGCGGCCGCCGAAACGTTCGCATCGGGCGAACCGCCATGCTAGGCTTGAACAGCAGGTCGAAAACCGGTTCGAGAGGATGTAGCTGCTATGAAAATTGCGGTCGTGGGAACGGGATACGTGGGGCTGGTCACGGGTACTTGCTTTGCCGACAGCGGCAATGACGTCACGTGCATCGACATCGATCATCAAAAAATCGCGCGGCTGAAGGCCGGCGAGATTCCGATCTATGAGCCCGGACTTGCCGAGTTGGTGGAACACAACACGGTCGCCAAACGGCTGCGCTTCACCACCGATCTTCCGGCGGCTATCCGCGCGGCCAAGGTCGTTTTTCTGGCCGTGGGCACTCCCAGTTCCGACGACGGCTCGGCCGATCTTTCGAGCTTGTGGCGCGTCGTTGAGAGCATCGCCGAGCACTTAAGCCCCGAGGCGATCGTGGTGACCAAGAGCACGGTGCCCGTGGGCACCCAATGGGAAATCGGCCAGCGGCTCAAGAAGCTTACCGGCCGCGAGTGCGACGTGGCCAGCAATCCGGAGTTTCTCAAGGAAGGGGCCGCCATCGATGATTTCATGAAACCCGATCGTGTTGTGGTGGGCGTGCGACGTGCGGAGGTGGCCGAGGTTTTGCGAGAATTATATGCCCCATTTCTGCGTACCGAAAAGCCTTTCTTGGTCATGTCGCCCGAGAGCGCCGAAATGACCAAGTACGTCGCCAATGGGCTGCTCTCGACCAAAATCAGCTTTATCAACGAAGTGGCGAATCTCTGCGAGCGGATGCAGGCCGACATCAACGACGTGCGGCGCGGGATCGGACACGACAGCCGGATCGGCTTTGCGTTTCTGTTTCCTGGCGTCGGATATGGCGGCAGTTGTTTTCCGAAGGACGTGCGGGCGCTGGGCGCGATGGCCCGGGCCGCCGGCATCGAACCCCGCATTTTGGATGCGGTTGACGTGGTTAATACGCGTCAGAAAACGGTGTTGCCGGAAAAAATCGAAAAGCATTTCGGCGGCAGCGTGGCGGGGCGCAGACTGGCCGTCTGGGGCCTGTCGTTCAAACCGCGCACCGATGACATTCGCGAGGCGCCGGCATTGGTGCTGATCGATCGGCTGCTGGCCGGAGGCGCCAAGGTGCAGGTGCACGATCCGGAGGCGCTGGAAAACGTGCGGCACGTTTACGGCGACAAGCTGTCGTATTTCGAGCAGCCCTATTCAGCCCTGGAAGGGGTGGAGGCGCTGGCCATCATGACCGAATGGAAAGAGTTTTTGCAGCCCGACTTCGCCCACATGCGCTCGTTGATGAAGTCGCCAGTGATTTTTGACGGCCGCAATCTCTACAATCCAAGCCAGATGAAGGCCGCCGGATTCGCGTATCACTCGATCGGACGAGCCAGCGTACGGTAGGGCTCGCCCGAGTTCGCGACTCATGGCACGATGCCCGCGGCACCCAAAACCGCCTCGGATCGGTCATATCAAACGCGCGTTCAGCCGCTCGGCTTCGTCTGCGCTTGGCGACGAAACTCCGCTTCGTCCAGAAACACCGCCTCGCGCGTCAGTTGAAACATGAGTTTCGTTTCGGGCCAGCCCAACGCCGTGAGCAAGCGATCGAATGCTTCCGCCGGACATGTCCCTTTGAGGTCGACAAACAGCAGCCGTTCGTTGCGGTCGTATAAATTGCCGTCCACCTGCCAAACCGGTTCGCCTTGCGGCGAAACCCAGACGAAGGAACCGTCGGGCTCGCAAAACATCCGCCCCAACTGCCTCATCCGCTGCTGCGCCGTCTCGAAACTGCAGTCCATCGTGGTCGTGCTCAGGGCCTCGGGCGCTACGTGCAGCGTGCGGAGCGTTCGCCCCGCGAGAGTCACGTTGGGACCAACGGTCGCGTTGGGCGGCTGGGCGTGGATGGTGACATAAAACGAATACAACATGGTGCGCTACACGATCCGAGGGCCCGACAAATCCGCCAACTCTGCAGCGAGCCAATCCAGGTAATCGCGACTGCCGGCCACTATGCCGATGGCCAGGATTTCTGGGACTTCATAGGAGTGCAACTCGCGGATCGCCGCTTCCAACAGGTGGTAGTGGGATTGCCGAGTTTTGATCGTGCACAGCCATTCCTGGCTCGATTCCAACTCGCCTTTCCAACGATAGGTGCTCGAAATCGGCCCGGCGACCTGCACGCACGCCGCCAGCCGGCGAGTCACCAGGGCTTGGGCAATTCGTTCGGCTTCCTCCTGGCTGGCCGTGGTCGTCACGACTTGAATGGCGTCGGTCATGGCGTCACCTCCATTTTCGAAACACTTCGCGATTGTGATGTCTTGGGTTCACGACTCAGTGTAACGCATGGCGGGACGCCGCGGCGCGTTCGTTCCAGATGGCCACGCCGATGACCAGCATGCCGACCAGTAGCAAGCGGGCGTTGGTGCTGAACTGCCAGGGTACGTCGCTCCAGGGAACGTAGATCTTGCGCGAGATGAACTGCAATCCGATGTCCAATAACGACATGATCGCCACTCCCAAAAGCGTGCGTCCCAAGCCGCCCAGGCCGCCGGTGACGCGGGTGCCGCCCAGCACGACACAAGCGATGGTCTGCAGTTCGATGCCGGCTCCGGCGTTGGGCACCACAGCTCCGCCGCGGGCCGTGTAGACCAGCGCCACCAGCGCCGCGACGGTTCCACTGGCCGCATAGAGCATCCATTCGACTTGCCGCGTCGGCACGGCGGCAAATTCGGCCGCCAGGCGATTTTCGCCGATTGCGTACAAATAGCGGCCGAAACGCGTATGGTGTACGACGATCCAGGCCGCCAACCACACGCCAAGAAACAAGAACAACTGATTTGGCGCTCCCAGCCACGAGCCTTGACCCCAAGCGGTAAAGCTTTCCGGCAGGCCGGCCAGCCGCTGGCCGCGCGACACGGCCATCGCCAGCCCGGCGTAGAAGGCCATTGTCGCCAACGTGGCCACCAAGGGCGCGATCCCCACGATCACCAGCGCTCCGTTGATTGCCCCGGCGGCAAATCCGACTCCCAAAGTGAGCACTGCGGCCCAGGGAAGAGGACAGCCGTGTTGCCACAGTTGCCCCAGGCTGACGCTGCACAGCGCAATGATCGAACCGACCGACAAGTCGATGCCCCCAGTCAGCACGATGGCGGTCATCACGGCCGCCAGCGCGCCGATTTCGCCCCAAGAGCGCCACATATCCAATACCGCCGCCGGCCGGGTCGTCTGCGAGCTGACCAGCACGACCGCCGCGATCAACAATGCCCACGGGAGTAGATAGGGAATGGCGCGGCGGGCATTTCCGGTGATCATCGCTCGAATCTCCGCCAGGCCAGATCGACCAGCACCGCGGCCAGCAGCAGCCCGCCGGTGACCAGCGAGTAGTGATAGCGGGAGATTTGCCACAAGACGACGGCGTTGTAGATCAGGCTCAAGAGCAGGGCGCCGAGGCAGACGCCGATCACGCTGCCGCGGCCTCCGGAAATCGAGACGCCGCCGATCACGGCCGCGGCGATCGCTTGCAGTTCGTATCCCGTGCCCATGCCCGACTGCATCGCCCCGGTTTGCGATAGTTCCAACAGCCCGGCCAGTCCGGCCAGCAAACCACCAGCACCGAAGGCCAGCAGCCAGGTGCGTGTTTTCGAAATACCGACTAGTCGGGCCGCCGAGGGACTCGATCCGAGCGCCAACACGTGCCGGCCCGAGCGTAAGTGCGCGAGCCACCCATACACGGCCAGCGCCGCCAGCCCTGCCAGCGCGACCGATCCATTGACGCCGAAGACTTGCGTGTTCGACCAGCGAATAAAGCCGCTGGGCAGGTCCGTGATCGTGTCACCGCCGGTCAGGGAAATAAGCAATCCGCGATAAATGGTCATGGTGCCCAGGGTAACGACGATCGGGTGTACGCGTCCCAGCAGGGTCAATGTGGCGTTGAGCAATCCGCCGACCGTGCCAACGGCCATTCCGGCCAGGATGCTTGCCGGGATGGTCACGCTCGGCGCGTAGGGCAGCTTGAGCACCAATCCGCCCACGCCGGCTGAGAGGGCCAACAGGGAACCCAACGAAATGTCGATGCCGCCGGCCAAAATGATCGCCGCGGCGCCCAGCGACAAAATCGTCCACACCGCCGCGCTGGAAAACAGCCCTGACAGGTTCGCGCTGGTGAAAAAAGCGTCGGTCGTCAGGCCCAGCACGACGAACAAGGCGGCGATGGCCGCGGCCAACGTCACCTCGCTGCGCAGCGCGCGTCGCGACCGGCCGCGCGTCGTGCGACTCGTGGCCGGCGCCGCCGGCGTCGGTTGATCGAGAAGCGCCGCGGCGGCGATCGCTTCGGGCGTGGTGGCGCGCGGCTCGAATTGGCCTGCAATTTGTCCGGCGCGAAAGACCACGATGCGATCCGAGTTCTCCATCACCTCGGGCAAGTCCGAACTGATCATCACCACGGCCGTGCCGGCAGTGGCCAATTGCCGCAGAATGCGATGGATTTCCGCCTTGGCGCCGACGTCGACGCCGCGAGTCGGCTCGTCCAGGATCAGCACTCCCGGTTGAGTCATCAGCCAGCGGGCGAGCACGACCTTCTGTTGATTTCCGCCCGAAAGCTGCCCAATGGGTTGTTCCGTGTCGCGGCATCGGATGCCCAAGGCGACGACTTGTTGCTGCGTGGCCAGGCGTTCTCGTTGGTTGTTGGCCAGCGGCCCGCGGCCCAGCGTGCGCAGCGAGCTGAGAACCGCGTTGGCGCGGATCGATAGTCCGCGGAACACGCCTTGGCGTAGCCGATCCTCGGGCAAGTAGGCCAGCCCGGCCGCGACGGCTTCCGCCGGGGTTGAGATCGCGCACGGTCGACTATCGACGGTCACGGATCCGCTGGAGGCTTTTTCCAGTCCGAATACCGTGCGGGCGAATTCGCTGCGGCCGGAGCCGATCAGGCCATAGACGCCCAGGACTTCGCCGGCGTATGCGTCTAAGGAAATGTCGACGAATCGCGCGTCGGGCGCCGTCAAGTGCGCGACGCACAGACGCGCGTCGCCCCGGTGCGATGAAACCAATGTCGCGTTGGGCTTCGTGTTGTCCTGTCGCGGGCGGCCGACCATGTGACGAATCAAGCCCGCACGATCGATTGCCTGACGCGGGCCGGACCAGGCCAGCCGGCCGTCGCGCAAGACGGTGACGCGATCGGCCACGCGAAAGATTTCTTCCTGGCGGTGTGAGATGTAAATGATGCCCACTCCGGCTGATTTCAGCCGTTGGATTTGGCCGAACAACCAGGCCGTTTCGGCAGCCGTCAGCGCGCTGGTCGGTTCGTCGAGCACCAACAGGCTGGCCCGCTGGTGCACGGCGGCGGCGATTTGCGTCATGTGCCGCTGGGCGACGCCCAGCCGCGCGGCCGGCTGGTGGATGTCGAGCGGTTCGCCGAGCAGGGCCACGGCGCGCTTGGCGTTGTCGTAGATTTCGCGCCAATGCACCCAACCCGCCAGCCCCGTGGGAAGTCCTTGTTCCAAAGCCATGTTCTCGGCCACCGAGAGCGTGGCGAACAGTTCGGCCTCTTGGTGCACGGTGACAATACCCGCTTGCCGGGCGGCCACCGGGTTGGCCCATGCGACCTGCCGGCCCAAGAGCCTGATGTGGCCGGCATCCGGCTGGAGCAGTCCCGAGATGATGTTGATCAACGTGCTCTTGCCGGCCCCATTTTCGCCGACCAGCGCGTGCACCTCGCCGGCAGCCAGTGCGAACGACACGCCGTCCAGCGCGACCACGCCCGGAAACCGGCGCGTGATGTCAACTAATTCGAGTAGCGGTTCCGGGGTGTCGTGCACGCTATTGCGCTTGCGGTGAACAGAAGGGTACCGGGCGATGCCTGTGGCCTCAATCCTAACGGCAGAAGCCCAGAGCGAGCAATCGCCGGAACGACGTTCGTGGAGCAAGGCACGGCGAGAAAGCGACGCGAGATGTTATTGGGGGGCGGCCGCGGCGGCGGCGTCCTTGTCCGGCGGCGGTTTGAGTTTTTCCAGATCGCGCTTCACCGTGGTCAATTCTTGCTTGAGCGAGTTGTCATCCGGATGGGCCGCGGCCATCTGCTCGCGAACCGCGACGGCGCGCTGCAGGTTGGCGGCCGCCTTGTCGGTTTCGCCTGCTGTTTTTTGCATGCGTGCCGCGGTGGTCAGGCTCTCGGCCAGCCGGGTCTGATAGTCCACGTTGGCCGGCCGATCGCGGACCAGCGTTTCCAGCGCGTCGCGCGCCTTCAGCCAAGATGCGAGCGCCTCGTGCCGACGTTCGGGTCTCTGGGCCTGAAGCATGGCGGACGCCTTGAGCAACGCCGAGAAATCGTCGCGAAAGCTGACGACTTGGGGATATTTTTGCGACAAGGCCTGGTAGGTGTCGATTGCTCGGGAAATCGCTATGATCAGCGTAAGCGCATAAATCTGATCGGCGCCTTTAACCATCACCCAATCGATGGGCGCGGCCACTTTCAACGCGCAGGCCTGCAAGCTGGGGAAGGTTTCCGGGTCGAGATCGCTATCTTTGAGCTGATTGAGATCGGCAATCCCTTGCGTCAGCGACGTGACTCCGTTTTTGGAGCCGAGTTTGACGAGCAGACCGGCCATGTGAAATTGGGCCGACACCCGTTCCGCCAGCATCTTGGGGTCCGCGGCGTGCGACCGCACGAAGGCTTGATAGTAATCCAAGGCCGGTTGCAGCAGCTCTTTGCGGGTCGGCTCGAGCGCAGGCCCCTTCAGCTTGCTGTTGCTGGCCACAGCCACCACCGTTTCATCGAAGGCACGCGAAGACTTCGCAAAGTCTTCTCTGGCGAGATCCCGCTCGCGAGCGGTGCGCAGAGCCACGATGGTCGAGCCGACCGAAAGCGTGATCGTCGCCATCAGCAAGAGCGACACGAAAATCGAGACCAAGAGACCGCGAGTGCCACTCCGCCGCACGATTTCGGGCGAGATCGAAGCTCCGCATCGCGGGCAAGTGCTCGGGGGGCTACTACCGACGCTGGCCTCGATCGGGGATTGGCACTTAGGGCATTGCATCGTAAAGGGTCTCGATGAAGGAATCCTGAAGTGGAGAAGCTCATTCTGGCTGGCGTTCTTGCAAGAGTCAAATCCACGGCCCGAAAAGGAGCGGCGCGCTCGATCCGCCCGCGGCGCGCATCAGGCGTGACGGATTTCGAAGACGGAAACGGTCAATGGTGAGTCGCCGTCGGTTGCCGGTAACCGTTGGGCGCAAACGGCCGCCAGGCCCCGTTTGTCGCATTCTTCGATAAACGACGCTGCGAACCGCCGTCCCGGGTCCGAAAGCAGGCCTAAAGAGTCGGGCGACATCGTGCGGGCCAGCGCTTCGGCCACCAGCGCGGCCTGAGGAAGTTCGTACAGCACGTCCGAGGCGGCCACCAGGTCGAAGGTTCCCAAATCGCTCGGTAATTTCCGCCAATCCACTAACCGCGTATCGACGCGGCGCAGGGCGTGCCGCTGGGCGTTGGCCGCCGTGAATTCCAGGGCGTCGGCGTAATAGTCGCTGGCCAACACGCGGAAACCAACGTCGGCCGCCACCAGACTGACCAATCCAATGCCGCATCCCAACTCCAAGAAGCTGCGCCCGCGCCCCTGCTGGCGGGCGACGTGCTCGGCCAGCACGCGTGAACTCGGCCAGCACTCGGCCCAATAGGGAATGCGCTCGTCGAGGGCGAAATCTTCTTCACTGATCAATGCGTCGATGCAGCGGGGCCGCAGCATATCATAGCGCCGGCCGGCGACGACGACCTCGGTGCGGGCCAAATCGAATCGTCGGCACAGAGTTTCGGGCGGTTGAACGCGCTGCACCTGCGGACGGACGTGCATCGATGGCGACACCTATTTATCGAGCTCAATTATTTCTTGAGACTCTTGGGCAATTGGTCGATCTTGGCGGCCAGGATGAAGTCGTTTTCCGAAAGTCCTCCGATCGCGTGCGTGTACAGTTCGATCCACGCGTTGCGATAACCTTCCAAGTGCAGGTCGGGATGGTGCCCCTCATCTTCGGCCACTTGGGCTACGCGATTGAACAAGTCGATGCCGGCCATGAAGTTCTTCAGGATCCAGTCTTTACGAATCCGCTGGCCGTCGTGGGTCAGGCGCCAGCCGGCCAGGGTGCCCAACTGTGCACGGGCTTCGTCCAGCGTATACTTTGGCACGCCGCCTTCGCAGGGCACGCACTTCTTCTGAGTGAGTTGTTCCGTGGTTTGAGTTTCCATAACAGGGTCTCCGCAAGACAACCGATCTGGTCTCGAAACCGACTCCAGCCGCCCGTCCGTTCTATCGCGCCGCCGTGCGGCGCGTCAATCGGCCGGCGATGGCGAATCGACGACGCGTGCGAGTGGCACTTGCCCTGGCCGGCCGTCCCGCGTAGCTTGAGGCCATGGATCAGAATGCCACGCCAGCGGGGGATCGGATCAATGCGCGGGTCGTCGACTTGGAAAGCCTCGTGATGCACTTGCAGCGCACGCTGGGGGACCTGGATCAGGTCGTACTCGCGCAGCAAAAGCAGATCGAAGCCCTGGAGCGAAAAATCGGTTTGCTCACGTCCGATTTGAACTCGCTGTCGAGTTCGCTGCCCGATGAGCGCAAGCCGGAAGATGAAAAGCCGCCGCACTACTGAGCGAGCGCCCGCCGGGCGGCCGATGGCCTATGCGCCGGCCAGGTGTGGCACGAGACAAGCCTTTTCGATCAGTTGCAGCAGTACCGTCGCATCGAAGGGCTTGCGCAAGTAGTAGGCGCCGCC
This sequence comes from Planctomycetia bacterium, assembly GCA_041499515.1. Classification (GTDB taxonomy): domain Bacteria; phylum Planctomycetota; class Planctomycetia; order Pirellulales; family PALSA-1355; genus PALSA-1355. Next base: position 19,029 of record JBGQKM010000007.1, read on the forward strand.
GGTGGCATGCGAACGGCGAATGATGTCGGGCCCTTGGGCCGACGACAAAAACAGGACCGGAATTTCGCGGATGCCGGCCTGCTGCTTCAACTGCTCGCAAAGGGTCAATCCGCTGTGGCCCGCCAGATTCACGTCCACAATGATCAAGCCGGGCGTGGCGTGACGCACCGCCTCGTGGGCGGATTGCGCATCGCGGACGCCGCAGCAGTCGTAGCCGGCCTCTTCGACAATCGCAGTAATGCGAGAAAGCACTTCCGCTTCGTCGTCGATCGCAAGAATCGCGATCCGCGAGCCGTTAACGTCTTTCATGGCCTCTCCTCCGCGGGTTCCCAGGTTGCAAACTTCAGGCAGCTTAGCGCCCCGGATCGCCCTCGCGACGGTCACACGACGCCCCACATATTACAATTCGGGCCGGATGGGCGATTTTCTTCACCTGATTTTTCCAAGCTGCGTAGTCGTCGATCTCCAGCTCGTCGAAAAAACCCCTACCAGCGGCAGATTGGCGCCGCGAATCCGCTCAAAATGGCCCGCTGGGCGAGTTTTTGGGTTCGCAAGTCGACCGGCGGCGGCCATCTTGGATTGGAGAAAAAAGGGCCCGGCTCGGGCCCGTTCAGCGCACCGGTCCTGGGCTGGAAGCGGTTATTTCCAGGCGAAATCACCGGCGTTGACGCTGGGAAGGTGGGTCACGCCCATCAAGTGCTTGTCGACGGCGCGGGCCGCTTCGCGGCCTTCGTGGATCGCCCACACGACCAACGACTGGCCGCGGCGCATGTCGCCGGCGGCGAACACGCCCGGCACGGTCGACTGGAATTGCTCGTCGCACTTCACATTGCCGCGCGCGTCGAGCTCGAGGCCGAGTTGTGCGATCATGCCGTTCTTTTCCGGGCCGACGAAGCCCATGGCCAGAAGCACCAGCCCGGCCGGCCAGATTTTTTCCGTGCCGGGTTGTTCCTGGAACGTTTGCCGTCCGTTGGCGTCTTTGATCCATTCCACCTGCACGGTGCGTAGACCGGTTACTTGGCCCGATTCGTCGCCCAGGAACTCCTTGGTTTCGATGCTGAACTGCCGCTGGCAGCCTTCCTCGTGCGACGTGCTGGTGCGGAAAATGACCGGCCAGTAGGGCCAGGGAGTGGTCGTGGGGCGTTCGGCGGCGCGCGGGAACTGGCCCACGTCGGGAGGCGCGGGAAACAGTTCGAACTGCGTCAGGCTGGCGCAGCCTTGGCGGTTGGACGTGCCGGTGCAGTCGCTGCCCGTGTCGCCGCCGCCGATCACGATCACGTGCTTGTCGGTGGCCAGGATCCGGTCCGGGATGACGTCTCCTTGGTTGGCCTTGTTTTGCTGCGGCAGGAACTCCATGGCGAAGTGGATGCCCTGGAGTTGGCGACCGGGAATCGCCAGCTCGCGGGGGTGCGTCGCGCCGCCGGTGAGCAGCAGCGCATCGTAGTCGTGGCGCAATACTTCCACCGGTACGTTGATGCCGACGTGGGCGTTGGTGCGGAATTCGACCCCCTCGGCCCGCATCTGATCGATCCGTCGCCAGACGCGCGATTTTTCGAGTTTGAAATCGGGGATGCCGTACATCAGCAGCCCGCCAGGCCGATCGGCCCGCTCGAACACGGTCACCTGGTGTCCGGCTCGATTGAGTTGCTGCGCGGCGGCCAGGCCCGCCGGGCCGCTGCCCACCACGGCCACTTTTTTTCCGGTACGGACGGCCGGAGGCTCGGGTACGATCCAGCCCTCGTCGAATCCGCGGTCGGCGATGGCCATTTCGATCTGCTTGATCGCGACCGGATCTTCGTTGATGCCCAGCACGCAGGCCGTTTCGCAGGGGGCCGGACAGACCCGGCCGGTGAACTCGGGAAAATTGTTCGTGGCATGCAGCCGTTCGCTGGCCTCGCGCCAGTGATTGCGAAACACCAGGTCGTTCCAGTCGGGAATGATGTTTCCCAACGGGCAGCCGGTGTGGCAAAACGGAATGCCGCAGTCCATGCAGCGGGCGCCCTGCGTTTGCAGTTCTTCCGCCGGCAGGATTTTCAGGAATTCGTTGTAATGTTTGAGTCGCTCTTCAACGGGCTCTTTGGGAACGTAGTTGCGGCGATACTTCATGAACCCGCGGACGTCACCCATGAACCACCTTCAAACCGCCATTCTGCATTGCCTGGGCTTCCTCTTTTAGTTTCTTGATCGCCAACTTGTAATCGATCGGCATGACCTTCACGAACTTGCCGGTCATTTCCTTCCAATGATCCAGCACCCATCGCCCGCGAGTGCTGCCGGTATATTGCACGTGTGTGCGGATCAAGGTGAGCACGGTGTCTTGATCGGTCGGATCGCCGAGCGTTTCGAGCTCGACCATTTCCGTGTTCACCAGCGGTGGAAACGTGCCGTCGAGGTCGAGCACGTAAGCGATGCCGCCGCTCATCCCGGCGGCAAAGTTGCGTCCCGTTTTGCCCAGAATCACGGCGCGGCCACCGGTCATATACTCGCAACCATGGTCCCCGATGCCCTCGACGACCGCCGAGGCGCCGCTATTGCGTACGCAGAAACGCTCGCCCGCGATCCCGCGCAAAAATAGCTCACCGCTGGTGGCGCCGTACAGAACCACGTTGCCGGCAATGATGTTTTCTTCGGGCAGAAATGTGCTTTCGCGGGGCGGATAGACGATGATCTTGCCGCCTGAAAGGCCCTTGCCGCAATAGTCGTTGACGTCCCCCTCGACGCAAACCGTCACGCCATGCACGCCGAAAGCCAACAGGCTTTGACCGGCGCTGCCGCGAAAATTCAGCTGGACCGTGTCCTCGTTCTTGAATCCGCCGCGGCCATACTTCCTGGTCACTTCGCTCGACAGAATCGTGCCCACCGTGCGATGGACATTGCGAATGGGCAAGTCGACCTTCACCGGCTCCTCGCGCTCCAGGGCCGGCTTGCACAGATCCAATAACAGCGTCATGTCCATCGACCGCGCCAGCCCGTGGTCCTGCGGCTCGGCGCAGTACGTCAAGACATGGTCGGGCACTTGCGGTTTGTGCAAGATGGCGGAGAAGTCCAGTCCCTTGGCCTTCCAGTGGGCGATGGCCTGGCAGGTGTCGAGCCGATCCACGCGGCCGACCATTTCGTTGATCGTGCGGAAGCCGAGTTGGGCCATGATCTCGCGCAGTTGTTCGGCCAGCAGGAAGAAGTAGTTGACCACGTGTTCCGGTTTGCCGGCAAACTTCTTGCGCAGCTCGGGATCTTGAGTGGCGATGCCGACCGGGCAGGTATTCAAATGGCACTTGCGCATCATGATGCAGCCGATCGTCACCAGGGCCGCCGAGGCAATGCCCCATTCTTCGGCGCCCAGCAACGTGGCAATCGCCACGTCGCGTGCGGTGCGCAATTGGCCGTCGGTTTGTACGACGATTCTCCCGCGCAGATCGTTGAGCACCAGCACCTGGTGGGTTTCGGCCAGGCCCAGCTCCCAGGGAGCGCCGGCGTGTTTGATCGAGGTTTGCGGGCTGGCGCCGGTGCCGCCGTCGTGGCCGCTGATCAACACCACGTCGGCCTTGCCCTTGGCCACGCCCGCGGCCACCGTACCGACGCCGATTTCGGCCACGAGCTTGACGGCGATTCGCGCGTCGCGATTCGCATTCTTCAAATCGTGAATCAACTGCGAGAGATCTTCGATGGAGTAAATATCGTGGTGCGGCGGCGGCGAGATCAGGCCCACGCCCGGAATGCTGTAGCGGATGCGGGCGATTTCTTTGTCGACCTTGTGGCCGGGCAACTGGCCGCCTTCGCCCGGTTTGGCCCCCTGCGCCATTTTGATTTGCAGTTCCTTGGCGCTGACCAGATATTCGCTGGTCACGCCGAAGCGGCCGCTGGCCACTTGTTTGATGGCGCTTGAGCGGCGGTCGCCATTGGGATCGGGCAGGAAGCGAGCCGGGTCCTCGCCCCCTTCGCCGGTGTTGCTCTTGCCGCCGATGCGGTTCATGGCGATCGCCAGAGTTTCGTGCGCTTCGCGCGAGATCGAGCCGTACGACATGGCCCCCGTGGCAAAGCGCTTGACGATGGTCGCGGCCGGCTCGACTTCATTCAGCGGCACCGGCTTGTCGACCGGCTGGAACTCGAGCAGGCCGCGCAGAGTCAGCAATTGCCGTTGCTGATCGTCGATCAGTTGGCAGAACTTGCGAAATTCCTCGCGGCTATTGAGTTGTGTCGAGTGTTGCAGCTTGGCGATCACGTCGGGACTGAAAATGTGGGCTTCGCCCTTGCGACGCCATTGATATTGTCCGCCCACGTCGAGATCGAGCGTCTGCGGGACTTCGGTGCGCGGGTAGGCATGTTCGTGACGGCGGATCGACTCTTCGGCGATGGCCGAGAGTCCGACGCCCTCGATGCGGCTGGGGGTGCGGGTGAAAAACTCCTGGATCAATTCGCTGTTCAGGCCAATGGCTTCGAAAATCTGGGCCCCGCGATAGCTGTGTTGCGTGGAAATGCCCATCTTGGACATCACCTTGAGCAACCCTTTGCCGATGGCCTTGATGTAATTCTTTTCGAGTTTCTCGTACGTAAACGTTTCGGCGACATAGCCGTCGGCCAGCATTTGCCGCAGCGTGCTGAACGCCAGATACGGATTCACGGCCCCCGCGCCGTAGCCGGTCAGCAGCGCAAAGTGATGCACTTCGCGGGCTTCACCCGTCTCGACCACCAGACCGCAACGCGTGCGGCTTTCCTCTCGCACCAGGTGATGATGCACGCCACTGGTGGCCAGCAGGGCCGGAATCGGCACCATCTCGACATTCACGCCCCGATCGGAAAGGATCAGGATCGTCACGCCCGCGGCCAGGGCCTGCGAAGCTTCCTGCCGCAGCTCGTCCATCCGCCGGCGCAGGCCCTCGGGACCCGCGCTGCGCGGGAAGAGGGTTGAGAGGGTTCGGCTCTTGAGCCGATCCACGTTCAATTGGCCGATTTGCTCCAATTGCGTATTGGTCAAAATGGGCTGTTCCAGCCGCAGCAGCCGGCACTGCTCGGGCGTTTCGTCCAACAGGTTGCCTTCCGAACCGATCGTCGTGATCAGCGAAGTTATGATCTCTTCGCGAATCGCATCCAAGGGCGGGTTCGTGACCTGCGCGAAAAGCTGCTTGAAGTAGTTGGACAGCAATTGAGGACGGTTGGAGAGCACGGCCAAGGGCGTGTCGTTGCCCATCGAGCCGACCGCCTCTTGCCCGTCAGTGGCCATGGGAGCCATCAGGATTCGCAAATCCTCCAGCGTGTAGCCGAACGTGCGTTGCAGCTTCAAGAGCGGCTCTTCCAGGTGCCCGTTGACTTGGGCCGCCGGCGGCAGATCGTCGAGCTTGAGCAGGTTTTTGTCGAGCCAGTTTCGATAGGGCCGCCGCGCCGCGAGCGACTTTTTAATCTCGGTGTCGGCGATGATGCGACCTTGGGCCGTATCGACCAGAAACATGCGTCCCGGGCGCAGCCTGCCTTTCGATTCAACTTCCTCGGGCGGGATGTCGAGAACGCCTGCTTCTGAGGCCATCACCACCAGCCCGCCCTTGGTCACCCAATAGCGGCTGGGGCGCAGCCCGTTGCGGTCCAGCACCGCGCCGATCAGCGTGCCGTCGGTAAAGGCGATCGAGGCCGGACCGTCCCAGGGCTCGAGCAAGCAGGATTGATATTCATAGTAGGCTTTCAAGTCGTCGGGCATGCTCTCGTGGTTCTGCCAGGGCTCTGGAATGAGCATCGAGATGGCCTCAGGCAGCGAGCGGCCGGTGAGCACTAGCAACTCCAACGCGTTGTCGAACACGGCCGAGTCGCTGGCGCCGGCGATGCACACCGGACAGATCTTCTTAAGATCGGCGCCGAATTTCTTGCTCTGAAACATGCTCTCGCGGGCGTGCATCCAGTTGATGTTGCCGCGCAGCGTGTTGATTTCTCCGTTGTGGGCCAGATAGCGGAACGGATGTGCCAGGTCCCACGTCGGAAAGGTGTTCGTGCTATAGCGCTGATGCACCAGCGCCAACGCCGAAACGAAACGTTCGTCCGCCAGGTCGGCGTAGAAGCGTTCGACCTGATCGGCCAGCAGCAGGCCCTTGTAAATGACCACGCGCGAGGAAAGGCTCGGCGCGTAGCAGTATTTTTTCTGCGCCAGATCGCTCTGGCCGATTTCGTGGGCATGCCGCTTGCGGATGACGTACAGTTTCCACTCCAGCATGTCGGCGGGAGTTTTTGGACCGCGGGCAACGAACATCTGGCGAATGACCGGCTCGACGTCGCGGGCAGTGCGCCCCAACACGCGGTTGTCGATCGGCACGTCGCGCCAGCCCAGGAACACCTGCCCTTCTTCGGCCACGATGGCCTCGAATCGTTGTTCGCAGTGGCGCCGCTCGTCGTCCTGGCGGGGCAGAAACAACGTGCCGACGCCATAATTTCCCGGCGGCGGGAGGGTGATGCCCAACTCGGCCGCTTTGGCCGCGAAGAGCTCGTGGGGAATCTGCGTCAAAATGCCGGCGCCATCCCCGGTGAGCGGATCGCAACCGCACGCGCCGCGGTGGGTCAAGTTCACCAGGATTTCCAGGCCCGAGCGGACCATCTGATGGCTCTTTTCGCCGCGGATATTGACGACAAACCCCACGCCGCACGCGTCGTGCTCCAGCGCCGGATCGTACAATCCTTGCTGGGGAGGCAGCCCGGTGTTCTTTTTGATTGGCCGCATGGCGCTTTCCTTCGCTGCAATCATTTCGCTTTCACCCGCCCCGCATGCTCGTCCCGAACGCTGCCGTTTTCCCGCGAGCTCTTCTTGCCGTGTTCTGGCATCGCGCGTTGGCCGTTGCCCTGGCCATTGCCATTCCTGTCGCCGTTGCGAGCCCCCGCGACGGCCGACGCGTCAGTCCGCGCCGCATCGCCGTCGCAGTCGACCAGCGGCACGCTTTGCCCTTCACTTTGCAAGAGCTCGATAAAACGCCTGGTAGTGCTGCCCAACTCCTTGCCGCGGCGATGAATAATGCCCAGCGGGCGCACCAATTCGTCGGTCGCCAAAGGCACCTTGACCAGAGTTCCGGCTTCGACTTCGCGCAGCACGGTGGGCTCGGGCAGGAGTGCCACGCCAGCGTCGATTTCGATGGCGCGCTTGATCGTTTCGATATTGTCGAATTCCATCGTCACGCGCACCTCCGCATGGTGCAGTTGCAGCACGCGGTCGATCTCACGTCGAATGGTCAAGTCGCTGTCGAAGCCGATGACCTTTTCATCGTCCAGGTCCTCCAAGGTCACTGACGCGCAGCCGGCGAGTCGATGGCCCGGCGCGCAGGCCAGCACCATTGGCTCCTCGCGCCAGCCGATGGCCTCGATCGTTCGCGACGAGCGGGGATAGCTGATCAGCCCCAAATCGGCATGGTCCTTCTCGACTGCCTCGTAAACCCGATGCGGATGTTGATATTCGAGCCGCACGTTTGCTTTGGGATATTGGCTCAGGAACTTCTGCAGATAGCGGTTCATGTGGTGCAGGCCCACGGAGTAAATCGACGCCACGCGCACCCGGCCCGACACCTCCTCGTGCAGCGTGCGCACCTGGTCCTGCAGCGCGTCGTAGCGCTGGACCAGTTTGCGGCAGCCCTCGTAATAGGTCTCGCCTTCGGGTGTCAGCACGAAGGGGCGCTTTGATCGATCGATCAATTTGACGCCCAACCGGCGTTCCAGTTGGTGCACCACCTGGCTGGCGCCCGATTGAGAGATTCCGTTTTCGTCGGCCGCCCGCGAGAAGCTGCGCCAGCCGACGACATCGCAGAAAACTTTTAAGGATTTCAATTGCATGGTGGAATATTGTCTGATGAAGAATTCGAATAAAGGTCTAACGCAGCATTCAAAACAAGCATATTACGTTAGACCCGCCGGTTTTCCGCGTCAAGCAGTTTTTAACGACCAGCGTCAAAACCCCCCAAGAAGAGTCTTGGGCTGACCGGAGGTTCGCTTGAGCCTTTAACTCGTTATAGTAACGTGCTTTACATAGTTTATTGTGTATGATTTCGGAGCGATCGACATTAATTATTTTTCTACGGCGATGGCCCCAGCGCTTAAAGACAGCAAATGGCATCGGGGATCCGCGGCGATTGGGTCGCGGCAACAGAAGCTGCCGGCATCAGCCCGGCCTGACTGGCGCGGGCGAAAAGCCGCGGCACGGGGGCATCGACCGCCGGGAAACCGCGCGCATCAAACGGGCCATCCGCACGGTAGAACGGCTGGTGGGTCGAGGAACGCTGAACCCGAGGAGCCGAACGCCTACTTCTTGTCAAACCGTTTGACCGGCTCGTACTTATGCGGTCTTTTCGAGAGCACGGTGGCCTTGACGATTTTGTCGGGCGTACCGGTGGTGCCCGGTTCGATCTCGATCCTTTGCAATTTGGCCAACACGTCGAAGCCGTCGACCACGCGACCGAAAACCGTGTGCATACCGTCGAGGTGACTGGTGGGCACGAAAGTGAGGAAGAATTGCGAGCCGCCGCTGTCGGGGGCCGAGGGCTTCGCCATGCTCAAGCTGCCGCGGAAATGGATGCGATGGTTGTCCTGGCGAAATTCGTCGGGAATCGTGTAGCCGGGTCCGCCGGTGCCGTCCCCCTTGGGATCTCCGCCTTGCGCCATGAAGCCGGGCAACACACGATGGAAAGTCAGGCCATCGTAATACTTCTTTTCGACCAGGCTGATAAAATTGGCCGTGGCGATGGGGGCTTCATTTTCCAAAAGCAGCACGACAATGTCACCCTTGGAAGTGGTCAATTTTACCTTGGGTAAATTGTTGGCTTTGTCCTCGGCCTGGCGGATTTTGCTCTCTTTTTCCCATAGTTGCTTATATTTGTCGATCGCGCGAAGATACAGCTTGCCGTTCCGATTGATGGCGCCGCCGTCGGCGGCCAATTGCAGATACTTGCCCGCCTCATCGAAATCGTTGGTCGCGAAAAACGACAAGCCGGCCAACAAATTGAGCTCCTTGGCCTCGCATTGGTTGTCGACGAGGATTCGGGCCAACTTGGCGGCCTTCTCATAGTCGTCGCTCGCTACGTAGCCGGTCAGCGTCGAGACCAGCAGCGAGTTGAGTTCTTTGTCTTCGTTGGGAGCGGCCAGATAGGCCTGTTCGGCGGCCGCACTGAGCGAATCGGTCATCGCCTGGGCCTTTTCCAGAGTCTCCTTGTACTCGGCCTCGATCGCCTTCCTGTCAGCCGTCGAATCATTGGCGTATCGATCCTTCAATTGATACAGCTTGGCCAAAAGCTGCTTCCACTCGCCATACATGGAAACATACGTAGCGTGGGCGCTCGCCTTTTCCGGCGCGCCGTAGGCAATGGGCAGGGCCGAAAGGCATAACGCGAGAATCACAAGGCAGCGCACGTGCATGACAAAATCCTACAGGTCCTCGGGGAGGTCGAACGCCAGGGCGGGATCGATTATAATTCAGCATAACAGAATCCCTGGGCTTCGTCGGGGGGGCAGGAAAACCGCGTCCCGGCCCGGCCGGCGACGAGCCCATGAGGCCACGTTTTTCGGCCCCAGACGATAGCCGTACCGGGCTCGTTGTTGCGCGACTGGAACTTTTGAGGGCCACGCCTTGGCACACCCGCGAAAACACGCCGCGAAATCTTCGGCCCGAACCGGACCCACGGCCGAACGCGAGCCGACCGTGTTGCGCATCATCGGCGGGTCGATGCGGGGCCGCAAGTTACTCTACGACGGCGACCAACGCACGCGGCCCATGAAAGACCGGGTACGCGAGGCGGTGTTCAACCTGCTGGGGCCTGCGGTAGTCGGCAAACACGCGGTGGATCTGTTCGCCGGCACTGGGGCCCTGGGCCTGGAGGCGATCAGCCGCGGCGCGGCGCGGGGCACGTTCATCGAACAACATTTTCCCACCGCCGCAGTGATACGCGAAAACGCGGCGCTGCTCGGTGTCGCCGATCGCTGTGAAGTGCATCCGGCCAATACGTTCATTTGGGCTCAGCGGCAGACTGTCGGGAACGACGAGCCGTGGCTCGTGTTCTGCTCGCCTCCCTATGCGTTTTACGCCCAGCGGCAAGCCGAGATGCTCGCGCTGGTCGGTTCGCTGTTGCAGCGAGCACCGGCCGGGAGCATCTTGGTGGTCGAGTCGGATGCATTGTTTGATCGGGCACTTTTGCCCGATGCCGCAGCCTGGGATATTCGTGAGTATCCGCCGGCCGTGGTGGCCATTTATCGCAAGACGCCGGCGCTCTGAGACGCGTCAAACCGTGAGAACCGAAACGATGATCGACATTCGGAACATAAGCCACGTCGTTAGCTTTGCCACCAAAGACGGCTCGGAGATTCGAGAGCTATTGGCGCACCGCAATTCATGCATTCGCAACCAGAGCCTGGCCGAAGCCCGCCTGCCGGCCGGCGCCAGCACGGCGCCCCACTATCATCCGAAAACCGAGGAGATCTATTACATTCTCAGCGGCGAGGCGCGGATGCGTATCGGTCAAGAGATCGCGGCGGTGCGGCCCGGCGACGCGATCGCCATTCCGCCCGGACTGCCGCACCAGATCACGAACACCGGGCGCGAGCCTCTGGTTTTTTTGTGCTGTTGTGCGCCGGCCTACGAGCATGCCGACACGGAGTTGGTGGAAGCCTAGCTGGTCGACCCAAGGTCCGACCGACCTGGCTTGAGGGACGCGATGGATACTCTTGTCGGTGGTCGTACTGGAATTGGGCCTGGCACTTCAGGCCGGCGAGCCGATTAAGGTTCTTCGCTGTTTCCGCTGAGTTTCTTGCGCAGCGTGGCGCGATGGATGCCCAGCACATCGGCGGCCGCCGCGCGGTTGTCCGCCGTGCTGTGCAAGACGGTCTCGAACAAGGCCGGCTCGACCTGTGCGAGAAACGTCTGATAGATCCGTCCGTGCAGGCCCCCCTCGGCCAAACGCCGACGTGCCCAGTCGCGGGTCGCGGCGTCGATTTGATCGGCCGGGGATCGTTCGGAGGGGGCGTCCATCGGCTTCGGCAGGTGCTCGACGGCGATTGGGCCACCGCGGGCCAAGAGCGCGCCGTGTTCCACGGCGTGGCGCAACTGGCGGACGTTGCCCGGCCAGCGTCGGCGGCACAATTCGTCCATCGCTTCGGTCGAGCATCGAGCGACCGACTGGCCCTCGGCGTGCGCGCGGCGAAGAAAATGTTCCGCCAGCAGCGGAATGTCTTCGACCCGGTCGCGTAGTGGCGGCAGGGCGATTTCGAAAGCCGCCAGCCGAAAGTACAAATCGCGCCGCAACGCGGATTCGCCTTGCTCGCCCTGCAAGTCGCGGTTCGTGGCGGCGATGACGCGAAAAGCGGTAGCCCGCGCTTGGGCGCTGCCGACGGGAGTCACTTCGTGTTGCTCCAGCACGCGCAGCAATTTAACCTGCACGCCAGCCGGGATGTCGCCGGCTTCGTCAAAAAAAACCGTGGCGCCGTCGGCCAGTTCCAACAGGCCTTGCCGCGAGCTGTCGGCGCCCGTAAAAGCGCCCCGCATATGGCCGAATAATTCGCTCTCCACCAACGTCGGGCTCAACGAAGCCAGATGAATGGGCAGAAAGGGCATCTGCGCGCGGGCCGAATGTCGATGAATGGCCCGGGCGACCAACTCTTTGCCGGTCCCGCTCTCGCCGGTGATCAGCACCGACGCGTCGGTCGGCGCGACCAGCGCGATCCGCTTGAAGACTTCTTGCATGGCGGCGCTTTTGCCCAACAAGCCCTGTTCGCCGGCCGCCGGCTCGCTGGCCGATAGCGCCTCGGCCGGTCGACCTTGGGCCAGCGCGCGATCAATCGCCGCGGCGGCCTGCTCCAGGTCGAACGGCTTAGCCAGGTAGTCGAACGCGCCGTTTTGCATGGCGGTTACGGCGACTTCCAGATTGCCGAACGCCGTGATGACCACGATCGGAATCTCTCCGGCCAGGTGGGTCAGTCGGCGCATGGCCGAGAGCCCGTCCATGCCTGGCAGGCGAACGTCCAAAACCACGAGATCTGGCGCCTGCCGCGCAACCGACTCGAAAGCCTCCTCGGCGCTCGAGGCGACGCTCACGTCGTGGCCGGTTTCCGTCAGCAGCCGCGCAAGTCCCCAGCAAATACTTTCTTCGTCGTCGACGATCAGGACGTGGCTCATCGGAAAGCTCTCGACAGAGTTCATGCCCTTCGTTGCGCTGTCCCGATCTCTACGGGCAGGGCGGCCGACGTCGAGCATACGTCGATCCCCGTCGGCAGCGTCACCTCGAAACAAGTTTGGCGTTCCCCAGTGTACCGGATCGTGCCACCGTGCGATTCGACAATCTGCCTAGCCACCGCCAGTCCCAGGCCGACCCCCTCGGGCTTGCCGGTCGTAAACGGCTCGAACAGCCGCTCAATCAGCGCGGGGTCGGGGCCAGGACCGCTGTCCAGCACGCGGATCGCGATCGTGTCGTTCAGGGCCTTTATTTCTAAACGGACCCAGCCGCCGGACCCGGCCGCTTCGATGCTGTTGAGCATCAGGTTCATCAGCAACTGGCGCAAATGATCGACATCCGCCCACAGCGCGTAGGGCGCGTCGCGCTGGATTTCGCATTGCAAGGCGACGTTACGGTGGTCGCACGCTGGACGGAGCAGCCCGAGAACATCGTCGACGATAGGCCGCAAGTCGCAAGCCGCGCGACGCGGGGCCGTCGGCCGGCCGGCCGTTAAAAAGCGTTGCAGGTGAGATTCGGTCATGGCCAGTTGTCGCAGTGCGACTTCCAAGCTGGCCTGATCGATGCGTTGGCACTGGCGTTGGTGAAGCTGCACGGCGAGCCGCGCGCCGGTGACGCTATTGCGCAACTGGTGCGCCAGCCCGGCGCTGAGTTGTCCGAGCAGGGCCAAACGCTCAGAGCGCTTGATCGCGCGCCGCATCTCGTCCAATTGATCGCCCAACACGTTCACCGAACCGATCAGATCGCGCAGTTCATCGTTGCGCTGGGGCAGGCTCACCGGCTGGAAATTGCCCTGTACCAACTGGCTCAATTGCCGCCGCAGTTCGAGGATCGGCCGGCTCAGCCGCCCCGCAATGGCCATGGCCAACGCGACGACAACCCCTAGCAGCACCGTGCCGACCAACAACGGCGGATAGGCGGCCTGCCAGCGGGCCTCGCGCAAAAAACTCTGCGGATACAGAATGTGGAGCAACATCTCTCCGGAGGGCGCGCCACGCGGATGCACGGCAATCGCCGTATGGAAGTATTGTCGGCCTGCCAGGAGGATCGGATCGCCCAGTTGAAACTGACGGCTGGCGTTGACCACTTGCGGAACGGCGGCGAGATCCAATTCGCCCATGCTGGCTGCTTGCAGCCGTCCTTGCGGGTCGGTCAGGACGAACTCGGCTCCGGACAAGCCGCGGGTTTGTTTGAGCACGGCATCGGTCAGCGGAAAGTTGGCGTCCAGTAGCGTCTCGGCAACTTCCTGCAATTGCCGCTCGATTTGCCGTTGAGTGCGACGCGCTGCCAAAACTGCATCGAGCACGCTGACGCCCAACACCACACCCAGCATGACGCCGGCGAAAGGGAAAAGAATCTGATACCGTAGCGGCCAACGCATGCGTGACGTTCCTGGGGCCGGAGATTTCGCCTGAAACGCCCATCTTAGGTGCTGCCTGAGCCGGCTTCAATCAGACTCTGCCGGCGATAAGCTCTTATCGCCGAAAAACTTGCCGGGGTTGGTGCGTCGCCGTGGCGGCCGCGCGTAAGCGTCGAAACACATGCTCGCGCTTAACGGAACATGGCATCCGATCTACGCCGGTACGAAACGACAAATCACCATCACGTCCGTCAAACGACTTTTCGCAATGGTTGCGCGGCAAACTCGCCTTAGATTGCCTGGTCGTGCCGGCCACGCGTGCGGCTAGTCATTTTCCGGGCAAGAATGCGCAAATCTTCTATTGAAACGGGTTCCACTTAGTCGCCCCATTTTTCCGATTCTAAGGAAATGCGGGACCGTGTGGTTGGCGGTGCGCGAGCCAACCTCGGCGTCTAGGAGGGCAGTGGATGGACTTCAAGCAGGAAAGCCCCGTTTGGCCGTACTTAGGAATTCTGGCCTGCTTATTTGTATTGAGCATTACCGCCCCGCGAGCCTGGGATCGCTTGGCGCGACATGAGACTTTGAACCATGCGCTTGCCGTTCACCGGGGGCGCACCGATCGTGCGCGTGAGAAACCGGCGCCGGCGTCGAGTAAAAAGTTGGATGCCGCGGAGCGCACGCTGCGCAACGCGAGCCCGAGGAAGACGGAGCCGATCGATCAACCGGTGGCGACCGACGCCGTCGATCCGTCGTTGCATTCGTCCGAGTCTCTGCCGGAGAGCCTGGTCGTGCCCCCGGCGCCTGAGTTTGCCCAGCAAGTTCGCGAGGAATCGGAGGTCGCCGATCGCCCGGCGACGCCCTCGACCGAGCCGACTGGCGAGTCGCCGGCCGAAGCGCCTGCTGACGAGTTGGCGCTGGCCAGTTCCGCCTGGCCGCTGCCGCGAGTCTTGATCGAACAATTGACACGGCTTGCTCAGGAAGACCCACGGGCCATTTGGGCCCAACAAGCCATCGGTCTGATCCAGCAGCTTTGCGCCAGCGGTCGGGAAAACCGCCGCGGCACGATGGACATTCTCGCGAAGTTGCGCGCCTCGGCCGAGCGGGGCGCGGCCGTGCCGGCCGGTGGCCTGGCCTTGGAACCGCGCGCCGCCCGCACGCGCTATGCGCTTGCGCGGTGGCTCGACATTTGGGAGTCGGCGGCCGCCTGGGAACAGATTCGTCCAACCGACGGCGCGTCGCACGCCCGGCTCGAACAGGTTCGCGATGATCTGGCTAACGTCGAGACGCTGATGCACTCGGGTCCCAGCGGCGCCGCCTGGCAAAAGTATTTGCAATTGGAATCGCTACACCGGGTATTGGCCCAACCCAAGCCGACCGCTGCAGAGCGCCGGGCGGCGGCCCGCAAGGTTTTGGATCGGCTGGCTTCCAGCCAACTTTCACGCGCGCAGCGGAAGTTTGTCAGCGCGGAGCCATTGACGACGCTACAGACCGCGTTGCGAACTTGGGCCGCCGAGCCGGTCACGGTAGGCCGGATTTTGGCGCATTTGGAACAGTACGAACGCACGGGATTGGCCAGCGACGCGCGGCTGGTGGCCGATGATTGTCGCGGTCTGGGTTGGTCATCGCCGGCGGAAGCCGAACAACTCAGCGAGCGCTTGGATTCGCACTATCGCAACGCCAACCTGCGGATCGCGGTGTCCGGCGCGCTGCTCAACCGCATGGTGCCGCAGCCCAAAAAGATCGAGGCGCCTGTGCACGATACCGTGGTTAACGTGCCGGTCAACGGCCGCAGCACGACCCTCGCGAAACTTTCCGTGCGGCTGGTCCCCGATCCCAGGCGAATCCGGGTCGGTTTGGAAGCCAATGGTCTGGTCGCCTCCGACACGGTCTCGACCAGCGGTCCGGCGACGTTCTATAATGAAGGCCAATCGACGTTTTTGGTGCGCAAACTGTTGGTGTTGGGCCCTCAGGGTCTGAGCGTTTGGCCGGCCATTGCCGAGGCCGAAAACAACTACAGTTATCTGGTCTCGTTAGAAACCGATTTCGACGGCGTGCCGCTGGTCGGATCGCTGGTGCGGAGCATTGCCCGCTCGCAACACGAAAGCGCGCAAGACGAAGCCCGAGTTGAGGTGGAACAGAAGGTCGCCGTGCGAGCCCGCGAACAACTCGATGCCGAGGTTCGACCCCACCTGGTCAAAGCGGCCGAGAGCATTCAAAAGAAGCAAGCGGCCACGCTCAATCGGTTGGGGCTTGAATTGGCGCCGGTCGGATTCTCGACGACCGAAGAGCGGATCGTGGCGCGCGTGCGGTTGGCCGCCCCCGAGCAGCTTGGCGCCCACACCTCACGGCCCCGGGCGCCTTCGGACAGTTGGTTCAGTTTGCAGGTGCATCAGTCGGCGCTGAACAACGGCCTGGATCAATTGGACCTGGCCGGCCGCAAATTCTCGTTGCCCGAGCTGTTCTCCTGGATCGCCAAAAAGCTGGATCGCCCGGGGTTGGCCGAGCTCGACGATCTGCCCGATGGGGTCCACGTGACGTTTGCCAGGCAGGATCCCGTGCGCGTCCGCTGCGAGGCGGACCACCTGGAAGTGACTTTCGCACTGGCCGAATTGACCCAGGGCCGCAAGCATTGGCATGATTTCACGGTGCACGCCCTGTATCGTCCCGAGCCGCAACACCTGGTGCCGAGCCTGGTCCGTGACGGGGCGATCTCGCTCGACGGCCGAAGCCTCAAAGGAAAACCCGAACCCTTGTTGCGGGCTGTTTTCAGCAAAGTGCTTTCGCGTCATCGGGATCTCAGCTTGTTGAGCGAAACCATCACCAGCGATCCGCGCGTCGCCGATTTGGAAATCACGCAGTTCGCAATCGACGACGGATGGATCGCTCTGGCCTATAGCCCGCGACGCGCGCCGGCCAACATGGCCCGTCGGCCCAAGCCCTAGCCCCCGCGTTTGCGACGCGTAGGCTCGCTGGCGGCAATGACGTTTTGCCGGCCGGCGATAGCGGAGGCCGGGCGACACGGAATCGGGCTCGTCGAACAAGAACCGAGCAGCACGCGCGGCGGAGTGCACGCTTTCCGGCCTGGAAAGGCAGTCGAGAGGATTGTGAGAAAGATCTTCGAGCGATGCTAGCGGCGTTAAGTTCGTATTTCCTGTGACTGACGAATCTTGAGAGGCTTGAGATTCGCGGGGCTTGTAGCGTGGATCTTGAATATTGCGAGCTTTCGGTAAATTCTGCAAAAGCGGCCACGGCTGGTTTGCCGATATTGTCGATGGTGACCGTTCGACATCGTCCCGGTAGAGACGGTGGTTTTTTCGTGCTAGCAAAGGAGTGCGGCATGGTTCGCCCCACAAGATGGATTTCAACGCTTACGATTGGCTTGGCGTTAGCCTGCGAGGCAGCGACCGCACAGGCACAACACCTGGCCACCGAGGGCCAGCCCACCCGGGCTCGGCTTTCGAAAGCTGACTACGTCGCCGAGTCGCAGGACGACGACGACGCGGTCGACAGCAACGCGGCCGATTCCGATGCGATCGGGCCCAACGCCTCGAGCGACGGGGAGTCGCAAGGCGAGTACGGCATTCCGCGATCCGTGAAGCCGCTGGTGGTGGATGGCTCGGCGACGTCGGAAGAGCCGACCACGGAAGTCATCAAGGAGCGTTTTGCGAACGGTTCGGTGAAGATCGAACGGCGAGTGATCCAGGACGCGCAAAGCAATTACGTCAACCACGGCGAGTGGAAGATGTGGGACGAGCGCGGCAACCTGGTCGCCCAGGGCGAATATCAGAACGGCGATCGCGTCGGCACTTGGGTCCGCTGGTATCGTAACGTGACCGAAGCCGACTTGTTGACGAAAGTGCCCTACCAGCAGTTCCCGGGGCCCTTTGTCTCGCAAGCCACGTTCAAGCACGATCAGCTCGACGGCAAGTGGACGATTTACGATTCGAAGATGCGCAAGATCAGCCAATGGAGTTTTGCCGACGGCAAACGGCATGGTGCGTCGATCTGGTGGCATGCCAATGGCCACAAGATGCGCGAGATCCAATATCGCGACGGCGAGATGGACGGCCCGTTCTTGGAATGGACCGCCGACGGCAAGCAGCAGACCAACAACACGTATCAGGCTGGCCGCAAGTTGGCCGCGAAAGCAGCCCACTATGGCGACACCAAGAAGAAGAGCGAAGGAATGTACTTGTTCGCCAAAGACGTCGAGCAGACGCCCGACGACTGGTGGAACTGCAAACTGCTGGTAACCAGCAAAGCCGGCAGCGACGAAAAGCACGGTGCGTGGGCGAGTTGGTATCCAAACGGCCAGGCGCAACTGGAAGGTGCCTACGAGCATGACGTGCAGATCGGCCAATTCACCTGGTGGCACTCGAACGGTCAGAAATCCTTGCAAGGCAATTTCGATCACGGCAAGCAAGATGGCGATTGGACCTGGTGGCATTCCAACGGACAGAAGTCGATTCACGGCGAGTACGCGCACGGCAATCCGACGGGACGTTGGACCTGGTGGAAAGAAGACGGCAAGGTCGCCCAATCGGCCGACCTGTCGCATTCTGAAGGCGTCGTGATCGAGACGCCCCGCACGCTTGAGCCGACTCCCAGCGAACCGCGGCTCAGCAAGCCCTCGGTGCGAAAACCGGGCGCGCGGTAGATTTCCGACGGACGAACACGAGCACGTCACGCGAGGCCGCCCTGCAAGGCGGCCTCGCTTTGCGCGCGGGACGTCTCGGGGAGGGTTACGGCGACATGTGTCGCGCGCCGGCCAACGAGCGGGGGCGGGGGGCCCTTTTTGCAAAAGGCCGCCAAAACCGCCAAAAGCACCGCAGAAAATCGCCCTTGACCCGTTTTCGCGATTCCCATATTCTCCCGCCTCACGACGGGAATGCGTTGACGAGCCCTGAGATCATCGGCCGGCCAATCCGCCGGCTCGGCACACAAGAACACGAACGATCCATGTGGATGGGTCTGCATCGGGAAGGCCGGCGGATGGGCTTTCCTGCGGACCGCGAAGCGCCTTCCGTTGGCATGGATGCCGGCGGTACGCTTCGAATACAAAGTAGCGCTGCGATTCCTGCAAGCGCGCAAGAGCCGGCGTACGACGTCCAGAGCGTCCAATCGCTCCCGGATAAGGTTGTTGTCCTCTGCCCCCCTGGGACACAGCCTTTCCGGGGGCCTTTTTTTGCGCTACGCTGAGCCGTTCGAAAGTCTCCAATTGATCGAGAGTTGCGAGATCTCGGCTGTGCTGGGGATGCGGGTGCTCCAAAGGCAAAGGACCGCAATTCACGTCGTCGCGGTACGATCCGCCAATCGGCTTTTGCCGATCAGTTCGCCAAAAATGCGCTCATGCTCACTCACCGCTTCGACGTCTTCGAACAGAACGGGGCTGGCGCGACGAATTTTCTCGACCATGTCCGCGAGAAACTCAGGTTCGGTGCCCAGGGCGACAGCAATCTCGATGTACCGTTCCGGACTGGCGGCCACGCAGTCCAGCACTCCCATCTTTTTATAACAGGCCAGCGTGTACCGCCCCCGCTGGAACCGCGAGGGGAGGGTCACGATCGGCTTGTTCAGCGAAAGGCCGTCGTACGTGGTGTTCACTCCGCCAAAATGAAGCGGATCGAGCAGCACGTCGGCCCCGGCGACCAGGCTCAAGTAGTCGGGCGTTGGTTGAACGGGCACGAACACGATGCGGTCGACGACATCTCCCATCGTCGCGGCGAACCGCCGTCGCAACTGCTCGGCGATGTGCCCCCCTTGCTTTCCTTCGGTGATCGCCAGCACCCCCTGCCGATCGCGCCGCAGGATCTCGGCAAGCAACGGATCGAAGTCAGGGTGAAACTTGCCCAACTGCTGGGCGCACAAATAGAGGTGTCGGTCCGATTCGATGCCAAAGTCGGATCGAGTCTTGCCCCCCGGCGGGGCCGCCACGCGCCGCTGATACGTCAGCAGCGTGCGGGCCAGGATTAGCTTTTCAGTGTAGTGGCTGCGTGCATCTTCCGCTTCGACCAGTTCGTTCGATAGATAATAGTCGAGTGCGGGAATGCCCGAGGTGACCTGAACTCCCCACGAAGTACACTGCACCGGCGCCAGTCGCAGAAACGGCAACAGATAGTTGGCGATGTCGGTCCCAACCTCCCAATAGTAGAGAACATCGAACTGCGCCGAGCGGATCTGTGCGGCCATTTCGACCAGATTGGTGGGGGCCGCCATGAACTCGATCGTCGGACTCGTGAGGTACGAGCGAATCAACGCAATTCCGCGTTCGGAACCAACCACGACCAACTCGAACTTATCGGGATTAATGCGATCCAGCACTCCTCCCAGGGACCGAATGAACAGCCCTTCGTGCCGATCTGTCACCACCAGCCCGATCCGCGGACGCCCGTGGGATCCGACCGGCGTCACGGCGGGAAAGCAATGACGAAAGATCCGCGCATAAGCTTCGCGGGTCGGCCGTTCGTCGAGGCCGCGAAACTGTAAATTGAAGGAGGGCGTGGCCGCCGACGTCAACTGCGGCGGAAATTCGCTGCCGAGCTCCTTTTTGGAGAACTCCTCCAACTCATCGAGCAGCCGCCGGCGATAGAGCTCGATCTCGTGCCTGCTGCTGAGGATGGTGGGACAGAGCGAAAGAATGTTCAGTCGCCAGGTGTCTTGATCGAGATGATGCTCAAGCGCGGCCAGGTAGCACTCCTTCGCTTCGGCGACGCGCCCTTGCTGAGTCAATACCGCGCCCAGGTTGAGAGAAGCCTGGGCGTGTTCGGGCTTGAGTTGCAAGGCCCGCCGGCAGCACGCTTCCGCTTCGGCCAGTTGTTCCTGGCCCATAAGTATGGCAGCGAGATTAAGGTGGGCTTCGGCGAAGTCGGGCTTTAGGCTCAGCGCCCGACGGCAGGAGGCTGCTGCTTCCGCCAGGTGTCCCTGTTTCTCCAGGACCGCGGCGAGGTTATTGTGGGCCTCGGCGATTTCGGGCATCAGTTGCAAAGCCCGCCGGCAGCAGTCCGCCGCTTCGGCCAACCGTTCTTGGGCTACGAACACGGAACCCAGATTTGTGTAGGCCTCGGCGAAGTCAGGTTTCAGCTCGAGGGCGCGCCGATAGCAGGCGACCGCCTCGTCGATGCTTCCTTGCCGCTCCAGTTGAACGCCAAGGTTATTGTGGGCTTCCGCGTAGTTGGGGCGCAGTTCCAGCGCTCGGCGATAAGACGCGACCGCCTCGGCCAACAGTCCTTGCCCCGCCAGAACTTTACCCAGTTTGGTGTGGACCTCCGGATCGCCGGGTCTCAATTCCAGAGCGCGCCAATAGCTGGCCACAGCTTCGGTCGCTCGATCCTGTCGCGCCAACACGGCGCCCAGGTTGCTGTGAGCGTCGGCCAGATTGGGATCCAGCTCTCCAGCTCGCCGATAGCAGGCTTCCGCCTCGGCCAGATGGCCTTGCTGCTCCAGGACTGTGCCGAGATTGTTGTGCGCGCCGCCAAAGGCAGGCTGCATTGCCAGAGCCCGCTGGCAGCAGGCTGCCGCTTCGTCCCAGATTCCAAGATTCTTCAAGACGGCGGCAAGATTGTTTTGTGCGAGCGCATCGTTGGGGTTCAGTTCCACCGCCCGTCGACTGAAGACCACTGCCTCGTCAAACCTTCCTTGATTCGTCAACGCGGCGCCAAGATTGCGGTGGGCGTCGGCGAAGTCGGGCCTCAGCTCGACTGCGCGCCGGAAACATGGCACTGCCTCGTCCAGTCTTGCGTCCGCGGCCAGCGCCGCGCCCAGATAAAGATGCAGCTCGGCAAGATCCGGCCGGAACTGCGCGGCCTGCGCAAGACACGCGATCGCTTCCTTGACCTGTCCCAAACGATGACACGTTGCCCCCAAAGAATAATAGGCTTCGACATTCGATGGATCGGCTTGGACCGCTTGCCGATACCAATCTGCAGCGCCGTGCAAATCGCCGGCCGAATAGCATGCATTGGCGTGCAAAAGTAACTCAGCAAGAGTTGCCACTTGACGCTCCCGAAGTGCACCTTGCAGGTGCCAGTCTAAATCTCAGGTTTTCCCATAACGCGTCGCGTGGTTTTTTTGAGTTCAGTCGATCGCTTTTTCTGGGTCTCGGCGTCGAATCTTTTCGACGCCGTTGCGTTCGCCACTTGCGTCAACGTAGTGCCCGAACCATCGACCGCAGCCATGGCGTTGGCAGGTGGACTGGTACTTGTCTGGATCGGCCACCGACGTCGTACGCGGAAGTTCTTGGTCTGTTGCTAGCCCCTCCTGTCGAAAAGTGACGTCTTTTCGTCTCCCGAATGTTGCTGATGTCCCAGAGGTAACCGTCCGGCCTAACCGAACGATCTTCGCCTCGCCGAACCGCCGAGTCCAGCCAGGCAGTCCGCTTTCTGGCCCCCGGCAGGTGGGACCGGAACGGGCCTTTTGCGAACCGGGGGCGTTCTTTTGCGCTACGCTCCGGTGGCAGTCTGATAACGGCGCAAAGCCGGGGGCAGTCGCCGCGGCCTGGAAACCGCTTCTAGTGATATAGCGCTTCGGCTTCCAGAAAATGGTCCACGCCGTCGGCCTTGGCGATCACCACCACGCCCTCGTCACTCACCGCGAATCCGCGGGCCTGATCGTGCTCCGGATCGAAACCGATTTCGGCGCCGGCCGGAATGTGGACCCCCTTGTCGATGATCGCGCGACGCACGCGCGCGTGGCGGCCAATGTCGACGCCGTCCAGCAGAATCGAATCTTGCACGTGCGCGAAACTGTTGACCCGAGTGTTGGTCCCCAGCAGCGATCGCTCGACCGTGCCGCCGGAGATGATCGAACCCTGGCAGACGATGCTGTCCAAGGCCTGGCCGCGGCGGGCGTTCAAGCCCTCCTCGGCAAACACGAATTTCGGAGGCGGGAAGTTCGGCAAATAGGTGCGGATCGGCCACCGATCGTCGTACATGTTGAGCTGCGGATCGACCGAGATCAGATCCATGTTGGCCGCAAAGTAGGCGTCCAGCGTGCCGACGTCGCGCCAATACGCGTCTCCCTTGCGATTCTCATCGCGGAACGGGAAGGCAAACACGCGATGCGTGTCGATGATCGAGGGGATAATATTGCGGCCAAAATCGTGCCCGCTCCCCGGTCGCGTCGCGTCGAGACATAGCTGCTCGAACAAGAACCGGGCCGTGAACACGTAGATGCCCATCGAGGCATAGATGTGTTGCTCGTCGCCGGGAATGGCGATCGGCACAGCCGGCTTTTCGTGGAAGCCGACGATCCGCTGGTTGCTATCGGCTTCGATCACGCCAAAGTGGCGCGACTCGCCGGCGGGTACGCGCAACGCGCTGATCGTCAAGTCGGCCTGGTTTTCCTGGTGGTACTGCACCAGGCTGAGATAATCCATTTTATAGATGTGATCGCCGGCCAGGATCACCACGTATTCGGGGCGCTCTTTTTCCAGGGTGTAGATGTTCTGATACACCGCGTCGGCCGTGCCCTGGTACCAGTGCTCGTCGATGCGCTGTTGGGGCGGCACGACGTCGATGAACTCACCCAATTCTCGGCACAGCAGCCCGCGCCAACCGAGATTGATATGCCGGTCCAGGCTCATCGCCTTATACTGCGTGAGCACCAGCATTTTCCGCAGCCCGCTGTTGAGGCAATTGGACAGCGTGAAATCGATGATCCGGTAGCCGCCCCCGAACGGAACCGCCGGCTTGGCCCGGTCTCGGGTAAGAGGCTCCAAACGCTCTCCCTTGCCTCCCGCCAAGACCACCGCCAAGACGTTTTTCATGCCGCATCTCCACCAATGGGTCGCCTGGGGTCCTTACCCGTCCATGCATCTTATCCATTCGGCAAAGTAAGCTAAAGGGCTTAACGGTTTAGGATCGGGGACGGACGTCCGTCGTGTAGCGATTTTTCGTGTGCCGAGCTGAGCTCTTCAGGCGGTCACGGGGGCCGGAACCGCGGATTTTGACGGCTGGTTGTCAATCCATTGCCTGTGCCACAACTCAAAAAACAGCAGCGCCCAAAGTCGATACCCGTGGTCGAACGCGCCGGTTTGGTGTTCGTCCAGCATGCGCTCGACCGCGCCGGGGCGAAAATAACTGCGCCCCACCGCCCGAGGGTCGAGCAACACCTGGCGTGAATACTCCTTAAGTTCGTGGCGAAACCACTGTTCCAGCGGCACGCCGAATCCCATCTTGGACCGACGCGCCAGACCCCGCGGCACCAGTTCGGGGAAGGCCTCGCGCAAGATGCGCTTACCCCGGCCGCGGTACAGCTTGTATTGGATCGGCATTTTCGCCGCCAACTCGACCACGCGATAATCCAAAAACGGGGCGCGACATTCCAGACTGTTGGCCATCGAGGCGATATCGACTTTGGTCATCAAATCGCACGGCAAATAGGTGACCAAATCGGTCAGACTCGCGGACGTGACCTGATCGCGGTGCCGCGAGCGGGCAAATGCCTCGGCCAGGAAGCGAAAGGGATCGGCATCGGGCAAGCGGGCCAGAAAATCGTCGCTGTACAATTCCGCCCGGCGCGCTTCGTTGAACAACGACACCCATTCCATATACCGCCGCTGGGGGCTGTAACCCAGCGCTTCGGACAATCGGCCCACGCGCCGCAAGAACGACCGTTGCGGCCGGCGATAGCTCAGGCCGTGCCATCGCGAGTTGCCCAGAATCGCGCGCGCCCAACGCGGCAGATGATCGAACCATGCCGCCACGCGAACGGCCCGATAGCGAAGATATCCGGCAAACAGCTCGTCGCCGCCGTCGCCGGTCAGCGCCACCGTGACGTGCTGGCGAGTGAGTTGCGCCACATAATACGTGGGAATGGCCGAACTGTCGGCAAACGGCTCGTCGTAGTGCCAAACCAGTTTTTCCAAGACGTCGATACCCTGCGGCTCGACCCGAAACTCGTGATGTTCGGTTCCCAGCCGCGTGGCGACTTCGCGGGCATAGGCCGTCTCGTCGAACTCCTTGACCGGGAAGCCGATCGAGAAAGTCTTGACCGGTTGCCCAAGCATGCGTTGCATCAACCCGACGACCAGCGAGGAGTCGACCCCGCCGGAAAGAAACGCGCCCAGCGGCACGTCCGACTCCAGCCGGAGCCGCACGGCGGAAGTTAGCAACTCGCGCAATTCGGCCGCATAGTCGGCCATCGGCCGCTGTACTTCCTGGTCGAAATCGGGATTCCAATAGCATCGTGTCATCCAGCGACCGTCGGCGTAAACTCCGTAATGCGCCGGCGGCAACTTGGAAAAGCCGCGGAAGATCGTCCGCGGATGGGGCACGTATTGATAGGTGAGGTACTCGTCGAGCGCTTGCGGGTC
>JBGQKM010000008.1:0-41208 GCA_041499515.1 Planctomycetia bacterium
ACTGGCCGTAGCGGCGAATCTTGAAGAATAAACCTTTTTTGGCACTGAGTTCAAGCCTTGTCCCTCCGATTTGACGGGCTAGAATCGGGCTAGAATATTGATTTACCCCGCTGCTGATGCATATCGTTGCCGTGCTTCTATTGACGCCTCGGTCAGAAGTTCAACCCGTCGTGCAAGAGGCGGGCGAAAATCAGCAGTTACGCGAGCATGGCAACGGGATTTGAACTTTCTGATGCCACAGACGATCCTCGTGTCATGAAGCAATTCAGATATCAGGAAGTGGATTGGGCCGAAGCACCGCGATACATTTCCTCCCACATCCGCAGGAGGCAATATGGAAAGCGTGACTGGTATTGGAGGCGTGTTTTTCCGAGCCCGCGATCCTGCGTCGCTGAGTCTGTGGTATCAAAAACACTTGGGTATCGCGCTGACGCCCTCGAATCATGATGAGGCACCCTGGTGGCAAGCTGCTGGACCGACCGTCTTCGGGCCATTTCCGGAAACAACGACGTATTTTGGGGAAGCCAAACAGGTCTGGATGATCAACTTCCGCGTGCGGAATCTCGATCTCATGGTGGCACAGCTCGAAGCCGCCGAAATAGCGGTCAAGGTTGATCCAGAGCAATATCCAAACGGCCGCTTCGCTCGGCTGCATGACCCAGAAGGCAATCCAATCGAGTTGTGGGAGCCAGTCGCACGAGATCTTTCACGGTAGCACTTCACTTGGCTAATGCATGTGCCAATGGCATTTCGGTACAAGAATCCAATCGTTTCTTGGGAATCTCGAAAAAAGCCTGCGGTGCCACTGTTGGTAGCCTCTGGAAATCGCGGCGACATTGCCGCAGCGGACGGCTCATCTGCCACCAGGCGTCGGCCAAATCCGTCACCTGGGGCGGCGCGCTGCGTTGATCGACCACCTCCGGCAGATGCCGCAATCAGCTAGATTGTCATGCACGGCGTGCATGACCTACATTCGGTCAAACACAGCGACCAAACTTATGCGCGATCTGCAAAACAAGTGCTCGATTCGCGCGAATCCCGATCGTGAATCACACCGCTGCGACTTGCAACGACAAAACATTTTTTGCGCGCGCATGGGGTTGTTGGTGCACAAGTCACTGGGTGTTGCGCGGCGGGCCGGGGCACGCTATCGCTTGTCGCGGGCCAGCTTGCGCAGCACTTCCAGGCCGCGTTGGATCGTGGCGTCGCTGGCGGCGTAGGAGATGCGAAAATGGCTGTCGCGTTCGCTGAAGATGTGGCCGGGGATCACCAGCAGCTTGTTTTCGATCGCCTTATGGACGAACTGGTCGGCCGTGCCCCAGGGGACTTTGGGGTAAACGTAGAAGGCGCCTCCCGGGGTGACCACTTCATAGTCCTCGGCCAGTCCGGCCACGATCATGTCGCGCTTGCGGCGATAGGCGTCGATGTGCGGGGCCATGTCGACGTCGAGGGCCACGATGCCGGCCCACTGCGCGGGCTGCGGAGCGCAGACGAACGTGTATTGTTGCAGCTTGATCATCTGCTGGATCACTTCGCCGGGGCCATGCGCAAAGCCCAACCGCCAGCCGGTCATGGCGTGGCTCTTGGAAAAACCATCGATCACGAGCGTCTGAGGGTTGTACCGGGCGGGCGAGACGAACGGTTGATCGTAGCTGAAATGGCTGTAGATCTCGTCGCTGATCAGCGCGATATTGCGCTGGTTGGCCAGTTGGGCCAGGCCGCGAATCTCGGCGTCGCTGGCCATCGCGCCGGTCGGATTGCCGGGGCTGTTGAACAAAATAGCCTTGGTCCGTTTGGTGATGGCGCCGGCCACGCGGTCGACGTCGATGCGAAAGTCGGGATACGTATCGACCAGCACGCAAGTGCCGCCCACCAGCCCGACCAGCGACTTGTACATCACGAAGTACGGATCGAAAACGATCACTTCGTCGCCCGGATTGACCAAGGCCAACATGGCCAGCACCAGTCCGCCGCTGGTGCCGCTGGTGACGAACACCTGGCGAACCGCATGGTGATATTGGTCTTGGATGCGCTGCTGCAGCTTATCGCGCAGGGGGGCAATGCCTTGGGTCGGAGAATAGCCGTTCTTGCCCTGGTGAATGGCCCGCACCGCCGCCTCTTGCACGGCATCGGGCACGGCGAAGTCGGGCTGGCCGATCGAGAGGTTGATCGGGTCGGTCATCGAAGCGGCCAGGTCGAACACCTTGCGGATGCCCGAACTGTCGAAGTACTGCATCCGTTCGGCGATCCAGGGGTGACTCATGCGTCGTGTTCCGCTGGAAAGAGAGGAAGCAACCGCGAGCCACCAGCGGGCTCTTTCCCCTCATTTGTACATTGCCGCGGCCGCGGCGTCGACTACTTCCGAGAGCGGTCGGTCCGACTGGCTCAGCACGGTCAACACCAGGCTGGCCGTCAGCAAGGCGTCGGGCGCGGCGGGCTCGCCCGCGTACCAAAACCGGCCGCTGGCGCCTCCGCCAAAGACGGCGTCGGCGGCGTGCAGGGCCTGGCTCAGCGCCTGGCGGGTCGCTTCGGCGCGCACGACGCGCGCCCCCAAGCGCGTCAATGCCTGCTCCAACTCGTCGCTGGCCTGACGTTCGACCACCAGCGTGGCGCCCGGCTTGGCGCGCAGGATGAAGTTTGCCAGCGTCCAATACAAGGTTTCGCATTCCACGGGCCTACCTTGTTCGTCGATCAAAAAACAAGCCTCGCCGTGGCCGTCGATCCACAGTCCCCAATGGGCCTTGGCATCCAGCAGTTGGCTGGCGAGGTGTTCCAGTCGGCGAGCGACAAAAGGCTGATCGGCAGCGGCCGTCAGCAGCGTGGCGACAACTTGGCGTGGCCGCAGTATCTCGCAGGCGGCCTGGGCATTGAGCTGGCGGAGGTAATGCAGCAGGGGCTGGCAGGTCGTGTCGACCACGAAACGCAAGGGGCGCAGGCCATGAAACAACGTTGCCAGGGGCGCCAGATACGCTTCGCCGGCCCTGGCCCGTTCCAATCCGCCCCCGCGACGTTTGGGGCGATCGATCTTGGATTGGTAGAGCTCAAGTACCGGGTCCAAGTCTCCGGGCGACGACCAGGGACGGCCGCCACGGCCCCACAGTTTGAGGCCGATCGAGTGCGGCTGGCCGGTCGCGTTGCCGATCAACAAGGCGGCATCGGCCTGGAGTCGGTGCGTGGCGGCGGCCAAGGAGGGGCTGGTCACGGCGCCGATTTCGAGCGTGCGGCAGCCGGCCCATTGCAAGGCCTGGCAAGCGGCGGCGACCAATTCGGCCGAGGTCCAGTGCCCATCGGATCCAACCAGGACGGCCGGCGGCGATGGCGCGGCGCCGTGCCGGCGCGCAAGCGTCAACCCCAACGCGCCGGCAAAGTGGCGGACGATCGAAGGACTGATTTCGTTGAGCGAATGGCCCTCGAGTCCTTCGGCCGTGCAACGAGGGCCGTGGCGCTCGTGCGCGTCGAGTTCGGCCCATTGGCGGATTTGCAGCGGGGCCAACAGCGCCGTGTCGCCGCGATGAACGCAATGGCGGCAGTCCGGATAGAAGGCCGCCAGCCGGCCCAGGTGCACGGCGTGGTCGATCGAGTACGACTGGCCGGGACAGCGGTAAACCGGGCGCGTGCGATCAACGGCTGAAGGACGATCATCCATGAAACGTGCCAGACATCAGGACGCGTGTGCCCCAGCAGCACTCCGGCGCGAGCCTGCTCGAATCCGTTCGGGCGGGTTATACGCTTTTGTCGACGCCGCGACGCATTTTGTGCCGTGCCCGGCTGAGCGTGGGACCGACGCTGTTTTCGGGCATGCCCACGGCAGAGCTGATTTCCTGGTAGCTTTTGCCTTCGAGGTGATACATGCGTACGACTTTGGCCTCGGGTCCGTCCAGACCGGCCAGCAATTGTTCGACCTGTTCGCGGTCGTTGACGCGTTGTTCGGCGTCGGCGCTGACCATGGCCATTTCCTGTTGCGAGTCGTGGTTTTCCAGGCGGGAGGACGACTTCTGCTTGAGCATTTCATGGACGACCACCCTGCGAGCGATGACCGTCAGATAGGTGGCCAGGCTGCTCTCGCCGCGAAAATGGCGCAAAATGGTCAAGTCGTCTTTGACGATGGTCAAGAAGACTTGGGCGACCAGATCTTCGCGGTCTTCGGTCGACAGCCGCAGCGAACGGCTTTGGGCCGAGTGGTTCACTACGTGAATGACCAGTCCCATGAATCGATCGACGAAATCTTCCCACGCGCGTGGCTTGCGAGCGAGGCAGCGTTGCAGAAGATTGCGGTCGATTTCGGACAGTGCCACGAGGTGGACCCTAATGAATGGGGCTGGGGCTTAACGCATCCGGCATCGCTGGGACCGACCCTTGAATGGCCGTGCGGGAACGCGAAGTGCCCTCCGAAAGCGTTAATACCTATGATTTTAAGTTGAATCGCGTATCGAAGCAAGTCTGAGTTGTTTGAAACCGATGAAACGCCGAGTTTGCTCGCTTGACAGTGCGCGGGACCAGCACTAGAATTCGCGCGACTCTGGGAGAGGGGGCCTTCAAGTGCTTTTGTTTCAAGCACTTGACACGTTTGCTTGGAGACGCTGAACTGTTGGCTTGCCGGTATATTCCCGAGTCGCGCCTCTACCCCTGAGAATTGACGTCGAAGCGTTTCGCGCGGCATTCAAGCGACCGCTTCTCAAGAACCACCCCAGCTGTGAATGGTTTATTTTCCGCGTCGCGTCTGACGCCATAAGGAGAGACCTGTCAATGACTCACGTTGTTGCCGAGCCATGCTTCGCCTGCAAGTACACCGATTGCGTGGTCGTGTGCCCCGTGGAGTGCTTCTACGAGGGCGAGAAGATGCTGTATATCCATCCGGATGAATGCATCGACTGTGAAGCGTGCGTTCCGGAATGCCCCGTGGAAGCCATCTTCCATGAAGACAACCTGCCCGCCGAGTGGAAGGAATTCACGGCGCTGAATGCCGAGATGGCCACGCAATGCCCGGTGATCACGGAAAAGAAAGAACCGCTGGCCGGCGCCTAATGGCGGCTGTGACAGGTCTCCTTCGGTTGGGTTTCATTTGGGCTCGCTAGCTCTGCGCATCCGAGTCGGTCGTCGCATGCGCGCCGAATTCGCATGCGCGCCGCGGAAACCGGCCGCGGCGCTGGATGGACAAACCGCGACGCCTATTGGGACGCGCTGCGCAGGGAGTGTCAAGAACGGCCGGCAACCGGAGCAGTGCCGATTTCCGCAGCAATGCCTATTTGAGGTCGGCCTATTTGAGGTCGACCGACCAGTAGGCGCTGTCGAGAAACGTCTTCCAGCTCTCGTATTTGGGATTGCCCAATTTGATCGCCAGCAAGGGGCTGCGTTTGGGTTTGGCCGGCAGACGGATCAGCTTCATGTGGGCTTCTTGCGGCGTGCGGCCCCCTTTTCTCACGTTGCACGACACGCAACTGCAAACGATGTTTTCCCAGCAGGTCTGGCCGTCGCGGCTCTTGGGCACGACGTGGTCGAGGCTGAGTTCGCTGGTTGGAAAACTCTTGCCGCAATACTGGCAGCGATTTCCGTCGCGCGCGAACAGATTGCGCCGATTGAAACGGATGGTCTGTTTCGGCACGCGATCGAACGCCAGCAGTCGAATGACGCGGGGCACTTGGATCTCGAAATTCACCGCCGAAATCCAATCTTCGTGCGGCTCCTTGAACGAGGCTTTCAATTCGCTGATTTCGCGCCACGACTCGAAGCTGTAGTTGGCGTACTGTCCTTCTTGCAAGTGAATGACTTCGGCCAATTCGCGAAACAGCAGGCCAAACGCCCGACGCACATTGACGACGTGCACCGCCATGTAGAAGCGATTGAGCACCAGTACGCTGGCGCCGAGCGGATTGGCGACCACAGCCGAACTCGTCATGAGACGCTCCTGGGAAACGAAGTTACTCCCCAGCCAGACGCGTGCTTGCTCAAGCCCACGCGAACCAACGACGCCACGCGTTGCCGGCAACTTCCGTTCGCGGACACCCGTAGGGGCCGCGGACTACCTAGACTCCCGATTATAGTCGCCTCGCCAATGGCCGACTAGTGCAGGCGGCCCGCCGACCCAGCGGGCCTGCAAAAGGTTCCGGCATTCCCAAAAATGGCCTCGTCGCAGCCCGACAGTCGGGACACAATTTCAAGCCATTGTCAAGCCGCTTTGGCAAGTATTTCGGTGGCGCGGCGAAGATTACAAAAAAACCGCAGGATGTCTTGCCTTGATTCGAGAGCGGGCATTACGATGGAGTTGGCGGTGGTACCTCAATGGGTGTCCAGGATGGAAACCGAGCACGCTTTGTCGCGGGGAAAAAACCGATGATTCACTATTCGTGTGATTGCTGCAAGCGAGTGCTTGATCCGGCGGATCTGCGCTACGTCGTGAAAATGGAAGTCTACGCGGCGTTCGATCCCAGTGCTACGGATGAGTTGGACGAAGATCGCGACCATTTGCAGGAAATTCAAGAGATCCTGCAACATTCCGAAGACGTCAGCGATCCTCAGATCGGCAACGACGTCTATGAGCAACTTCGGTTCGATCTGTGCACGGAGTGCCGTAAGAAGTTCATCAAAAACCCCCTCGGGCGCGAGCTCTCCAAGCAGTTCGAGTTCAGCAAGAACTAATCGGAGCGCTCTGCAATCGTCACGCGCCGGCGATTTCGTCGTCGTCCCTATCGCACGCTAGTATTGTGCGCGGTTTTGCTGGCGGTGTTTGCCTCCAGATATTGGAGCCATCAGCCGCCCGGACCTTCGCAGCCCTTGGCCGAAGGGATCTACGCGGTGGTTCGGGTCGTCGATGGCGACACCATCATCGTCGCTCCTGAGGCCACCGTTCGACTGATCGGCGTCGACACGCCCGAGACGGTCAAGCCCCACCATCCGGTCGAGCCGTGGGGACACGAAGCCACCGCGTTTACCCAACAGTTCTTGTCCGGAGGGACCGCGCGATTGACCTTCGATCGCGAACGGGTGGACCGTTATGGGCGGTTCCTGGCCTACGTCTGGGTCGGCGACCAGATGCTCAACGAAGAACTGCTGCGGGCCGGCCTGGCCCGTTTCGAACCGCAGTTTCATTACTCCGAGTCGATCAAGCGGCGGTTCGGTCAGGCGCAACAAGCCGCCAAGCAGGCGGCAATCGGCATTTGGTCGCGCGATGAGACGCGCTAATTAGCGGGTCGCCGGCAACTTGTGACCCCCTCGATCCGCTGGTAAAATCAGCCTTTCCCTCAGGTGTAAGGCGTCGTCCGCTGATGGATCGGCGCGAGGGGCGCTGTACGGCACGACGTCGAAATCGAGGTTTGTCTTGAACGCGAAAAATGTTTTACGCATCGCCGTTATTGGCGGCGATGGCACGGGCCCGGAAGTCGCCGCCGAGGGCCTGAAGGTCTTGAAGGCGGTCGCGGCGCTGGACGGATTCCAATACGAATTGGCCGACTACGACTTCGGCGGTGAACGCTATTTGCGCACCGGAGAGACCCTTCCGACCGGCGCGGTCGACGAGTTGCGCTCTTTCGACGCCATTTACTTAGGCGCAGTCGGCCACCCCGACGTGAAGCCTGGCATTTTGGAAAAAGGGCTCTTGCTCGAACTGCGCTTTCAGCTCGACCAGTATATCAACCTCCGGCCGGTGAAACTGTTTCCCGGCGTGGAAACACCGCTGAAGAACAAGGGCCCCGAGGACATCGACTTTGTCGTCGTGCGGGAAAACACCGAAGATATGTATTGCGGCGTGGGCGGATTCCTCAAGAAGAACACGCCCGACGAGGTGGCCAGCCAAACGGCCCTCTACACGCGCAAAGGGTGCGAACGCTGTATTCGCTGGGCCTTCAACTTCACGCGCCAGCGGAACAGCCCAAAGAAAATGCTCACGCTGGTGGCCAAGACCAATGTGCTGACCTACGGCCACGACCTGTGGTGGCGCACGTTCCAGGATGTGGCCAAGGAATTTCCTGACATCAAGCCCGACTACAACCACGTCGACGCCTGCTGCATGTGGATGGTCAAGAATCCGGAATACTACGACGTGATCGTGACGACCAACATGTTCGGCGACATCATTACCGATTTGGCCGGCATTCTGCAGGGCGGGATGGGTGTGGCGGCCGGCGGCAACATCAATCCCGACGCCGGCGGCACCAGCATGTTCGAGCCGATGGGTGGCAGCGCGCCGAAATACACCGGCCAGCACGTGATCAATCCCATCGCGGCGATCAATGCCATGAGCATGTTGTTGGAACATTCCGGCCAGCCGAAATCGGCCCAGCGAATTCAGCAAGCCATCCAAAAAGTAACCGGCACCAAGATGAAGAGCCAGGCCGCCGGCAAGATGGGTTATAGCACCCAACAAGTCGGGGATTTGGTTGTGGATGCCCTTTCCTAGTCAAAAGATGAGGCGACAATGAGCCATTCTCTATTTGATCTGACCGGCCGCGTGGCATTGGTCACCGGAGGCAGCAAGGGACTCGGCAAGGCCATGGCCCGCGGTTTCGCCGAGGCCGGCGCCAACGTCGTGATCTCCAGCCGGCACGAAGCGGAACTGAAGTCGGCGATGGCTGAAATCCAAGAAGGAACCAAGGTGAAGGTGGCCTACTTCGTGGCCGACATGACCAAGCGCGACGACGTGCGAAAGTTGGCTAAAGACGCACTCGCCGCGATGGGCAAAGTCGACATTCTGGTCAACAACGCCGGCAGCAACTTGCCCCAGGCCATCGATCAGATTACCGACGAGGCCTGGGACCAGATCGTCGAGTTGAACCTCAGTTCGTGCATGGCCCTGACGCGGGCCCTGGTGCCGCAAATGAAGGAGCGTCGCTGGGGTCGGATTATCCACATCTCGTCGATCATGGGGCTGGCGTCGAAAGAAGAGCGCAACGTCTACTCCGCGACGAAAAGCGCCCTGATAGGATTGGCTCGGGCCAGTTCGCTCGATCTGGGGGCCTACGGCATTACTGTTAATTGCCTGGCGCCGGGGCCATTTCTGACCGATCTGCCCGGCAGTATTCTTTCGGACGAGGAAAAGAAGGTCTTTGCTCACCGCACGGCCTTGGGCCGTTGGGCCCAACCGCGTGAGTTGGCAGGCCCCGCCTTGCTACTGGCCAGCGACGCAGGCAGTTACATTACCGGCACGGTGCTGGTGGTCGACGGCGGATCGCTTGTGAAGACGTTTTAGCCTCGCCGGATTCACATCAACTGTGCATCCGCGGTAGTTCATCGCCGTCGCCGATGATTTGCGATTCTTGCACGGCCAAGGCTTCCAGCCGGCCGCGGATTGCGTCGTCCGTTGCGAAACACCTGGCCAGTTGCACGTACGTGCTGTGATGCCGGGCTTCAGATTCGAACAGGCTGCCGTAAAAATCGGCCAGCGCGCGGTCCTGGACGTGATCGCGCAGCAGCGAAAACCGCTCGCAACTGCGGGCTTCGATCAGGCTGGCCACCAGAAACCGGTCGATGGCCCGCTGGGGCTCTCCTTTGCGGACCAGGGCATTGAGTTTACTGCCATAGTGGCCGGGCTTAAGCGATTGAAACCGGATGTCGCGCTGGACGAGCAAATCGAGCACCATCTGAAAGTGCTCCAGTTCTTCCACGACGATGCTCGACAGTTCGCGACAGATTTGCGCTCCAGCGGTGCCGTAGGCGAAGATCAAATTCATCGCCGTGCCGGCCGCTTTTTTCTCGCAATGGGCGTGATCGATGAGGATGGTCGACAGATCGGAATCGACCTGTTCCAACCAACGCGGTTGCGTAGCCGTTTTCAGACCCAGCACGGCTGAATCCTGTCGAGAAATTCCTCGGAATCGTGCCGGGGCTTACGACCGCCCATCGGCGGAGTCTTCGGCGACTAGTCGCCGGCGGCTGCCGCTTCTTTCGCATTGCGGCGGGCGACCAGGTTGAGCAGCACCTTGGGCATCAGGCGTTTTAATCGCCAGAACACGCCGGCGATGGCCGGCACGAAAACGTAAAGCTGTTTGCGTTCGATGGCCCGCACGATACGCTTGGCGACGTCCTCGGCCGTGGCGCGCGAACTGGCCATCAGGCCGGCGGCCATGTTCCGCTGCCGGGTTGATTGAAAACGGCCGTCGCGAATGATGTTCGTCGGGAAAAACGCCGGGCAGACTCCCGTCACGCCGATGCGATAGGGTTTCAATTCGCCGTAGAGTGTCTCCGAGAGTGACAGCATGCCGGCCTTCGTGACGTTGTAGGGAGCCATGCCGGGGGCCGACACGATGGCCGCCATCGAGGCAATGTTCACGATGTGCGCCCCACGCGGATTGCTCTTCATCCATTCGATCAGCGTATGGCAACCGTAAATCGCGCCATAAAGATTGATATTGATGATCCACTGCCAATCTTCCAGCGGCAGCTTACCGACTTCGCCGCCGACCCCCACTCCGGCGTTGTTGATCAACAGATCCAACTGAGGCCACGATTGCTGGAGCTTGTCGCGCATTGCGCGCCAGGCGTCGGGGCTGGTCACATCGAGATTCTCGACTTGCCCCTGGCCGCCGGCTTGGCGCACAAGCGTCAAAGTTTCCGCGCTCCCGGCGTCGTTCAGATCAGCCAGCGCCAGATGCCAGCCGCGGCGCGCCAATTCGACCGCCACGGCGCGTCCCAACCCGCTGGCGGCGCCGGTGATGATCGCATATTTCGTCGCTTGCATGACGTTCGTCCGTTGCTAGGGCATGACCCAAGGGTTTCGTCAAGCGCGAGTTTCCGCGTGCGCGACCGATTGGCTGCTCGGCCGACGCGGCAACCTCGTAGCCGCTCGATCAACTCCGTATCACGGTACCCGGAGTTCAGCAGGATGGGAACAGCCTTCGGGTGACAAATTTGGCACACGGCCGCAAGTCGATCGAAGCGGGCCGTCTTGATGTCGCCGATTGCCAACCCAGGGCCATCATCGCGCGATCGTCCACCCGGTGCCCAGTCGTCACGAGGTCCGACCGGCGGCCGGATCGAACCCGAGCAGGTACCCCACCGAGGCCTGGACAACGCCTGGAGAACGTCGAAATCGCGCATTGGGTTGTCCTCTTGATGAGGTGCTCCCGCAACGACGGTATGGCATAATCGTCCGAATCTGCCAAACATTCGGATTCCGCCGGTTTCGGCCGTCTCGAACATCGTTGGATCATCGTGTCCGCCCGCTGTCCGATAGTTTGCTGTCACGTCGCCGCAAGTTGCGAGTCGATAACACTGAATGCTTTCCGAACGGCCATGGGTGGCTCGGGCAGTTAGTCGCGAGCCGTTCTTTGCTCGCACCATTTGACGACACAGATTGCACGCCGACAACGGGCCGCAGGCTCTCCATGAAAGCGAAGACATCGGCCGAAGAATCTTTGGCGCCGTTGGCACACAAGTGGCGGAGTCACTGTCAACAATATCCCCAGCGGTTTCTTCCAGTGCGCGGCACGGTTGCCACACGCGCGCGCATCGAACATTGGGAAGAACAACTCATCGAGCAAATCGACCGCAAAGATCTGCCGGTGGCGACTCGGGCAGTCGCGCTGCGCAGCGTCATTGAATTGCGCGGCTGCGCCGCTCGCGAGGCAGCCACCTTCTTTGCGGTCGACCCGCAAGTCGTCGTCATGGCCCTCTCTTTGCTGGAATTGCCGCAGAGGTCGGCCGCCACTGCTTTACCGGCCAGAAGGAAGCCGACGGGCGGCAAGTCGCGCAACAAAGTCGCGTGACCATCGCGGTCGCAATCCGAACGACGGGAGGTCGATTTCCCGAAGCCGGACCGCCTCGTGTCGCATCGAGCCTGATCAGTCCGCTGGGCCACGTTTCGACGCGAACTCTCCCTCAATACGGCAGTGCCCGCTCGACAATGGCGGCGAAGTTGACGCTGTTGGGCAGCGTGCCGAAGGCTCGGCCCGCGTCGATCGCGAGCCGGGATGCGCAAAACGCGTCGGCCACGGCGGGCGGCGAAAAGCGGACCATGAGCGAGCCTTGCAGGGCCAGCGCCAGCCGCTCGACCAAACGCCGCGCTTGCCGCGGTTCGGCGGCCAGCGGCTTCCATTCGGCGTGGAGCGAACTGGCGTAGGCGTCGAAACGCGGGTCAGCGCCGCGGCCGGAGTCGATTTCCGCCAGTAGAGCCTCGATCGCGCCGGGCTCGTTGCCGATGGCGCGCAAGACGTCCAGGCAGATCACGTTGCCCGAGCCTTCCCAAATCGAGTTCAGCGGCGATTCGCGAAACAGCCGAGGCATGATCGACTCTTCGACATACCCGTTGCCACCGAGACACTCCAAGGCCTCGCAAGCATGAGCGGCAGCCCGTTTGCAGGTCCAATACTTTGCCACGGCCGTGGCGATCCGCCGGAAGCCGGCCTCGCTCTCTTGCGGGGCGTCGTAAGCCCGGGCCAGTCGCATGGCCAGCACGGTGGCGGCTTCCGATTCGAGACACAAATCGGCCAGCACGTTTTGCATGAGCGGTTGATCGCTGAGCAAGTGGCCAAAGGCAGCTCGATGGCGCGAGTGATGCATGGCTTGTACCACCGCCTGGCGCATCAGCGCGGCGGCGCCGAGCGTGCAGTCAAGCCGCGTGTGGTTGACCATTTCGACGATCGTCCGCACCCCGCGACCTTCCTCACACACCAGAGTGGCAAACGCGCCGTCGAACTCGATTTCGCTGGACGCATTCGAGCGGTTGCCCAGCTTGTTCTTGAGCCGCTGGAGGAAGAAGCGGTTTCGACTGCCGTCGGGCATCCATCGCGGCAGTAGAAAGCAAGACAGTCCGCCGGGCGCTTGGGCCAATACCAGAAATGCGTCGCACATGGGTGCTGAACAGAACCATTTGTGACCCGTGAGGCGATATTCGGCGCCAGGGCCTCCGGGGCCCGCTGGCACGGCGCGCGAGGTGTTGGCGCGGACGTCGGAACCGCCTTGCTTCTCGGTCATGGCCATGCCCACCAGCACGCCTGTCTTTTCGGCGGCTGGCAGGAACCGCGGGTCGTACACGGTGCTCGTAATGCGTGGCTCCCACTCGCTGGCGAGCCGTGGTTGACGCCGCAGCACGGGCACCGCGGCGTAGGTCATGGAAATGGGGCAGCTATGGCCGGCCTCGTTCTGCCCGACCAGCAGGAACAGCGTCGCCCGGGCCGCGTGCGCTCCGTCGCGCGTCTGGCTCCAAGGCAGGCAATGCAGGCCGAAGGAAACGGACAGTCGCATGAGCGAGTGCCACGCGGGGTGAAAGCGGACCTCGTCGCGGCGCTCGCCGCGCGGGTCGTGCGTGTACAGGACGGGGGGATTGTTGTTGGCGTCGAATCCCCATTGGATGGCTTCTTCACCGCCTAGGATCTGGCCCAATTGTCGCGCCTGGTCAGTCACCCACGCAGCTCCTTCGCGTTCGGTGGCTTCGATCAAGGCCCGATCGGTGATAAAGAGGTTGTAGCCCACCAGAGGCGGAACCTGGTTTTGAACTTCGTGGGTAGGCATGGCCGAATTTCCGCGGGGTTTCTCGGAGCGTCTGTCACGCAGCGCGTTCAATCCACATGACCCATCTGGGTCGAGCCTGAAACCAATTCAGTTTCGGAACGCTCGCAATGTTAGCAACGTGAGCACGCGCGTGAAGTCAATGTACAGGAAGAGCGCCGCCTGTGCACTGAAAAACTACTTCAACCCCAGGCCAGCCAACAACGAATCGAGCAATTCGTCGTCCAGGCCCAACGCGTCGGCGATCCGGTCGGCCTCAACCAGAACCGCTCGATCGGCCCGGGTATTCTCTGCCGCCAATTGCCGGAAGTAAGTGGCTCTCGGGCCGCTGTTTAGATCCGCGTTTGGCGGAGGATTGGTCAGCCAATCTGGCACGTTCGCTATTGACGAACTAGAACCCGCAGACGTGGCGGGCAACGACGAGGCGCTGCGTGTCCCATTCGATGTAGCATTGTTGTTGTTCGTCACAAGCACCGAAACTGGGAACAAGGGCTGGATATTATTGATAGTCAGCCCGCCATTGCCCGTCACGTGCGCATCGTAAACGATGACTTCCGCCGGCATGTTGCTCGCCGGACCGGGATTGACAACCATGTTGCCTTGGCCGCTGATGTTGAGCGTCGCCTTCGGTGCGTAGACCACGCCTTGAATGGTCAGACTGCCTCGGCCGGAGAAATTGATCGCCGAATTCGAGGTCGGATTTTGGAAGATTGCAATCCCCGCGTATTGCTTGTACGCATTGGGCAGCGTGGCCGGCGCCGTCAGACTAACGGAACCTTGGCCGCTGAAACTGATGTTCCCCGTGGAAGCTTCCTTGTCGGCGCCGCAACGCGCTTCGTGATCGATGTGTCTGTCATGTCCGTCGTCTTCGTCGTCTCGATCGTCTGATTTGCCGCCGGCGTTGATTATCAACACTCCGTTGCCCGTGACCGAGCCTCTGCCCGTGACTGAAAAACCGCCACCCTGCATGTAATAGATACCGGGTTTCAAAGTGACAGAACCCTGACCGCTGATGCTAATGCCCCCGACGTAGGTTCCAGGATTGAGCGTCAGCGGCGCGCTGCCGGAGTAATTCACGGCGGCAAACTTCGTCGACGGGGCTGGTGGCAAAGGAAGACCGAGAGGATCGGGCGTTGGCGCCGCGTGAACGATACTTCCGACAAACTGACCGTGGCCGGTTGTACGAGTGCCGCCCGTGACGTCGATGATCGCAGCGTTCACGTTGCCATTGCCCGTGATGATCGCCGCCTGGTCGCTGCTCGAATCTACGACGATGGAGCCGTTGTTGACAACCACGCTTCCATTGCCGTCGTCGGTCAAGGCTCCCTTGCCCCTGGGATCGAGCAGCAAGAGCCCGATCAACGGCCCGGTCACGCTGATCGAGACGGTGGCCTGATTTGATTCGGCGCCCAAGTTGTCTTTGACCGTGTACGTGAAGCTGTCGGGTCCCGTGTAGTTCAGGGCCGGCGTGTAGGTGATCACTCCGGTGGTCGGATCGACGCTGGTCGTGCCGTGGCTGGCAGCCAAGACGATAGCCACGCTGGTCGGATCGACCGTGCCGTCGGAGTCGGTGTCGTTGCCCAGCACGTTGACCGGAACTGGAGTGTTCCGGTTGGTCGTGGCCGCGTCATTGCCGGCCACTGGCGGGGTGTTGACGGTGATCGAAACCGTGGCTTCGTTCGAGTCGGCGCCCGTATTGTCTTTGACCGTGTACGTGAAGCTGTCGGACCCGGTGTAGTTCAGCGCCGGCGTGTAAGTGATCACTCCGGTGGTCGGGTCGACGCTGGTCGTGCCGTGGCTGGCGCCCGAGACGATCAGCACCGTAGTAGGATCGACCGTGCCGTCGGAGTCAGTATCGTTGCCCAGCACGTTGACCGGAACTGGAGTGTTCCGGTTGGTCGTGGCCGCGTCATTGCCGGCCACTGGAGGCACGCCTACGTCGAATCGCACATCGTCGATGACCATCGTGCTATCCAACGCGCCAAAGCCGAGCAGGTCGAAGTATAGCGTGACGGCGGTGCCGGGCGCGACGCCGGTTAGATCGATCGTAACGGTCACCGGCGAGTTGAAAACGGCAGTCTGCCCAGAGGCAGTCACGCCGGGCACGGTGACTTGCGATCCGAAGAAAACTTTGCCGTCGCGTTGGATATTGAGCAGCGCATCGGTGTTCGCCAGGCCGGCCGTCGTGCCCAGCGGCGAAGCCAACGAGGTGGCATCGAGCAATGCGACTTCGAAGGCATCGGGTGGGCCATCGCCGCTGGCTCCGAGTGCCGCGTTGACGATGCTAAAGGAAAGCGTATGGACCCCGTCTGGAACCACGAAGGTTTGCGAGAAGCCGGTGAAGACGCGGCTATCTTCGCTGAGAACTGCCTGGCCGTTGACGACCGAGGCGGCGCCGCGGCTGGTCCAGCCGAAGTGTGGGTCGGCCGTGTCCTGGATCGAGAAGTTGCCGTTGACGATGCCCGTTGGCACGCCGAGAGTGCTTGCGACAACAGCCTGCGGTATTTCCGCGATAGGCGACTGCAGGATGCCGCCTGGGTCCATTTGGCCGGGACTGGCACTCGACCCCGTTGGAGCTGGATTCACGCTGGCTGGTGCGCGATTGGGGTGGTTGATCTTGTCAAAGTTGTTGAGTGTCTTATACCAGTCGAACAGCACCTGAATCTGATCCGTGGCGATTTCCTGTTGCGGGTCATCCAAGGCCAGACCCAGCGCCAATCGCTGTTGGGGAGTCGTGGCCGTTCGGTTGAAATCGGACATGAAGTTGATCGCGGTAAGCGCCGCGCTGATCGGTGGGTTTCCATACAGGTATTCGTCGAAGAGACCAAATTGATGGCCCAATTCGTGAGCGACCACCCATCCAAATGCCTGGCCTAATCTCAAGAGATACGTATGCTGATCGAGCCCGGCGAAGCCGGATCCGTTTGCTTCGCGGAGCATCTCATCGATGACCAGGTGCACCGGGCCACCATTGATGCCGCCATCACGCCGCGTATTAATGAGCCGGTCGAGCTGGAATCGTCGCGAAGCCGGGGAGAGATCGGTTGCCGTCAGCAAGGTCTCGAACGTGGTATAAGCAAAGTCAAGTTGCGCGCGGCTTACGCCCTCGACGTTATTGGAGATGCTGGGATCATAAGGACTGTTTTCCAATACGATGGGATTCAGCCCATTCTGGGCAAACTGGAGCTGGTCGCCATAGAAGGGGCCGTATACTTGCTGGACCGCAAAGCTAAAGCCACTCTCAAACGTTGTCAATTTGTCGACCGCGAGCGGGTCGGACGGATCGGGGAACAGGGCCATGAACGTGGTGTATTTGTTCGCGTTCCAGCCGTCGACGTCCTGCACTTTGAGAAATGGGAGACCGGGCGAAAGTTCGTCGCGAAGATGTTGCAGTTGGCTCACGACCCCAGGTAGCGGATCGTCCACGGTTTGTTTCGGCATCGTCCGGGCTTTGAGCTCGATCGTGCCCAGTTCGCGGCCATCATGGGTAAGAATCTTCAATTCACCGAGGGCCGCCAGGCCGTCTGCCTGAGTAATTCCGTTGCTGGCCACGAACTTGATGCCCGCGGCCACGTCGCCCGCGCCGGTGAGCTCGCTGAAGGTCCCGGCGTCCAGGGAACCGGCGTCCTGGCTGACCTCGAAGCGAAGCTGGTCTGAATTCGCGATCTTGACCGTTCGCGTCGTTCCGGTCAGCGTGTCGGCAAGCTCGATCTGTGCATCATCCTTCTTGGCGTCGGCCGCGTCCACGAAGTCGAAGAGCTGGACATCGCTAGCCTGATCGTGATTGTCGGCAGTGTGTGCCCTGATCATCAGCCTGGTCGAAAGCACTTGCTCATCTTGATCGGCGGAGATCCCCGCGTAATAATCGGCCGGCAGCGCGGCGGTGAAAGTGATCGTCGCTTCCTCGCCGGGATTGAGCGTGCGATCCACGAAGAATGTGTGTCCATGCTGATCGTTCAGGTTATCCATCAGCGGGAGGTTGCTGACCGCCCCCCCAAACGCAGCTTGCTTGATAAACGCGCTGCCTACCAGCTCGGCCGTAACAATGATCGGCTGATTGGTAACATTCTTGACGGTGACCGTGTGGGTCGTGTTGCTCGCCTCGGCCGTGAAGAACGCCGCGCCATCCTGCGGATCGCCGCTGGTGTCACTGATCGCCATCAGCGGCGGCGTAAGGCTGGGAGCGAGCCGAATGTTGTCGAGGAAAAAGAACTGGCTGAGCAGGGCCGATGCATCATTCAGGAACGAAACGTCCCCATCCAGGTTTTGGACTTCAAAGGTAATCGTGACGACCGTGTCCTGGAACTGCGTCGGCACGTTGATGGAATAATGCAGGGTCTGGAAAAAAGCCGGGTCCAGATCGACCGAACCGATCT
This sequence comes from Planctomycetia bacterium, assembly GCA_041499515.1. Classification (GTDB taxonomy): domain Bacteria; phylum Planctomycetota; class Planctomycetia; order Pirellulales; family PALSA-1355; genus PALSA-1355. The sequence goes on from JBGQKM010000008.1 coordinate 17,814, forward strand.
GTACTTGCCCGCTGCCATCGTTCATCAGCACGTTGATCCTGGAATTGGGGGCCAACAGGATCGGGGCCAGCACGTCGAAGCTCAAAACGCTGGACTTCGGAACGTACATTCGATCATGGGTCACCTGGTTCAGGTTGACCAAGGAATCCAGAAGCGCGTTCTTCTGATCTTGAGTCAGCCCAGCCTGGAGGAGCCCAGCCAGCGTGCTATCCTGACCGAAGACCGCCTCGGGGGCGGAGAGAAGATTCTTGAGAGCGCCCTGGCCGCCCATTAACAGGGCATGATTGGAACCCAGGGACATATCCTCAAGCAGTTTCTCCATATGGCTGGCGATTCCTTCCTTGATGGAATCCAGCGGGGCTCCCAAGCGCTCGGTTGCCTTTTCGATGAATTTCTCAGCACTTGCCTGCCAATCGGCCGGCAACAGATGATCCGTGGCTTTGGTGACCAGGTCCTCAAGCGTTGAAACCGTTCCCTCCAAAGCCTGGTTCACGACGGTCTGCAGCACGGTGCCGGCCTCGGCTTTCGGATCCGTCTGGAAGATCAGCGCCTGCGTGATGTCCAATTTTCCAAACGCGCCGAAGTCGAGGGTATAGCCTTGCCCGCCCTGAAACGACCAGCCCGGCGCCTCCAGCGAAATCGGGAAGCGGATCGTATGCTGATCTCCCAGTTCGAAGTTGCCGTTAAAAACAGAAGGCACCGCCGAGCCGAGTTGCGCGGCCGGGACCCCTTCGGTGTTGTCGACAAACACGCTCTGGCGGTCTCCGCCCGCCGGACGCTGGTCGGCTCCGCCGCCGATATCCGCAAAGTACCAGCCCGTGCCGATCCCTTCCCACGTCGCCTGAGACGGATTTGGATCCGAAACTGGAACGTACCAGGGGTTGTTCCAATTGAAATCCGTGAAGGGGCTGTAAATCGGCAAGAAGCTCGTGGTGAAATCGACGCCGTCCCCCAGCGTCCGGAAAATCGGCTCGCCCCCCGTTTCAAAGGTCGTCAAACCCAGGTTCGTGGTGCCGGCATACCAGCGCCACACGCGGCTGTGCGGTCCGCCGATGCCAAACGTATCGGAATCAAGCACCAGATTCAGCAAAGGGCTCTTGATATCGTCCTGCGTGAAGCCAGCCAGGCCGTCTAAAGCCAGATTCAGGTCGGCGCCTGGAATGGCCCTGCCGTTGGGAGTGGCCGTCAGATTGGTAGGGCTGGCCTGCGTCTGGTAATAGTTGTCGGCAAAGGCGATGTTGTCCCAAACCTGAACATTGGGATCGAAGAAATCGCCGAAGTGGATCTTGAAATCGGGGACCGCGAAGGCCGTGACCAGATTCTTGAAGCTCAGCGCTTCCTTAAGCAGGCCCGCCAGCCCGGACTCTTCAGCCGCCGCCGCGGCGGCACCTTCTTCGGCCCCACCCAGCACAAGGGCGCCGAGTCTTCCCACAATCTCAAGGATCTTCTCGAGCGGAACATCCAGTGAGTCTTGTTGGAAGTCGTGCGGATCCAGGGTGGTCATCTGGATATTCGTGACCTGCGGAAAATAGGTCCCCAGTCGTTGAATGACTTCACTGTTGACCACCGTGCCCCGGCTGTGGCCGATGAAATGCAGCGGCGACCGGAACACCATTCCGCTCAGTTGCTGGTCGAGTTTCACCAGGGCCGCGAAGAAGGCGTCGCCGGCTGCCTCGGCAAAGCCCGAATCGGTGATGTCCGATTCCTGCTTCCAGTCCATCACGAGCACCAGCGGCTTGCCCGCTTTGATGGCACCCGCCAGGTTGGTCACGTCGTCGTGGTTGGTGTCTCCCCAGCCGCCGGTTACGCGATTGTAGAGCAGAACCGTACCGTCCCCGCCCACGTTAGAAATGTTCTCGGCCAGCTCGACAAAGGGGGCCGGCTGGTTGTACGGACCGGCGCCCATGGGAAGATGGAGCTGGAATCCATGCGTAACCACCGTCACCGTGCTGAAGCGCGAGGTATCCAGGCTGCCGTCCGGCTGGCGGGCTTCCATGGGATCGGTCTGAAACTGCCCCGATTTGCGCGAGTGTCGTCCGTCGGCCGTGACTACCTCCACGCCCCAGTAATACGTCTGGCCCGCCGTCAGCATTCTGGTGTCGGGAAGCTGATAGATCAGGGCGTCGGTCGGCAGACCGGCCACGATCGGATTTCCCGCGGAATCTCGATTGAGCGTACCGCTTTCGCCGTTGACGATCCGGTGCAGATTCAGATCCCCGCTGAACTTCAGCCAGTTGAAATAGGACGTGAACCATGAGGGATCGTGCGAAGAAAGATAACCGTCGGGCGGCGTCGGCGGTGGCAAGTCGCTGGGGAAAAGTCCCTGCCCGGGACCGAACGTGCTGACGTAGATCACGTCGCTGGTGATGAACGACGGATCCACATTGACCTTCCATTGAAAGTCCGGTTGCGCGCCCGGGACGCTTGTCAACGGCGCGACGAGCCGCACAAAGTCAGGTTGTACCGCCAATCCCTGGGGAGCGCTGCCCGTGGCGATCGTTGCCACCAACACGCTCGCCTGCAATGCGTCGAGCGGAGTCGTCGGCAACTTCGGGGCATCGGCCGATGACAACTCCTGGATGATTTTCTGGGCGTCATACACCAGCACCGTCCCATTGCCACGGAAGCCGGTATACAGGTAGTGACCGTCGGAGGAGAGCACCAGGTTGTCCGGAAAGCCGTAAGGCACCGGGATCGTGCCGGCGAGCAATTTGGGAGTCCCCGAGATCCCAAACGGATCCACGATCACCCCGATATTGCCTCCGGCCGGGTGCAAGGGATCCATATCCGGGTCGTGGGACGGATTCCCCTGGATGAATTGGTCATAGCCGGCCACGAAGGCATACCTCAAATCCGCGGTGAACGTCACTCCCTCAGCGTTGTTGACGTCGAACGAGTCGTTGGTGGATCCGAGCGTGAGATTGACGAATCGAGGCGCCTCCCAGCTCGTGGGTCCCGTGGCCTTGATCACTCCCAATCCCTGCACGTCATCCAGGCGATTGGTGAAGGCGATGTATTGGTCATCCTGTTGCGTGGCGGGATTCCGAATGACCGTCGTCGTGACGCCGTAAGGCTCCAGACCCGCGGGAATAGCGCCAATCGTTTGCTCGAATGTGGAACTTTCGGGGTTCACGTCGACCGCCAGAATATGGCCGGTCGGTGGAGGACCGGCCGACACGCCGCCGAACAAGGTGCGACCGGGCGCCGCGACGTACAGAGTCCGACCGGCGCTGTCCAGGGCCATGCCGCGCAGACCGACCGGTGCTGGGTCCACCGTGATGGTCTCGATATGCCGATCGAACGCATCCGATTGTGGATCGATATCAATCACGTAAATCTGGCCCGAAACCTCATCCGAGACATACGCGACCTGGTGCTTCGAATCCACCACGATCCCGAAAGGAACGGCACTATCCGGCAAAGCGATGGGGTCGACCGGATCGACGCCATCAGGTCCGGCATTGCCGGGTATAGTATCCACTTCCTGCAGCGAAATGGTATCGATTACGGCCACGGCATGTCCGCCCCGCAACGTGACGTAGGCCCTGGTGCCGTCGTCGGTGACTGCTACCGCCCGCGGAGAGAGGAAGGGATCGTTGGTCGGGTCGTTGTCATTGGCGTTGGGGCTCAGAGCAATGCGTGCCACGAGACTATTCGCGGGCACGCCATTGTCGCCGGGAATCGTGTTGATGACGGCCACATGATTGGTCGATCCGAGGGCCGCAAAGACATAGGGACTGTCGGCCGCCCCCAGGAAGGCGTCATTGCTGACGATCAATTCTTTTTTCAGAACCGGCTCTACGCCCGGCTGGGACACGAAAACATATTGAGGCCGCGTTACGATGACGGTCGCCAGTCCGGTGATTGCCCCGGCGGGGACGGGCACTCGGAGATCCTCGAGCTGCGGGCCATCCGGGGTAAGTATGAAAGCCGGCCGGTGTAGTTTTCTCCGCCGATCGTAATGTCGCGCGCGCCAACCTGCTGAACCAGGTTTCCATCTGCGTCGACCTCATCTTTGCCCCCCAGTTCAAAGGTGACGAGCAGATCGCTGACCGACGCGCCGAGCTGTTTTCCGTCCTTGGTTGGCGCAGCCGGATTGATAAAACGGGTCCCCTTGATTACCAATACGGGACCCTGGGCGCCAAACTCGGTTTTCAGCACGTTGATGTTCGGATCGGCGGAAGCGGGCGGAAACAGCCCGTTGATCGTCGTATTGAACGTGGTGACTGCGTCGGCATTGATTTGGACGTTAACTTCATTGACGACCGTCAAACCTTCGGGATTCACGCCCACGATGTTGAGGGCCTGAGTGCCCAGGGGTAAAGAAAGGTACGCCTCGCCCGCCGAGCTGATGAAAGCACCCACCAGGCCGCCAGGACTGAGGACGGCAAAATTCAGCGATCCGGCCAGCGAGATCGCGTTGGCAATCAAGTGCAGAATCCCGCCCGCCGCAGGCTGGACCGCCGTGGCCACGTAGACGCCCGATTGCAGCACTCCTGGTTCCGGCGGCGAAGCGGTCCGCGCGAACCCATCGCTCCCCACGACGCCCGACTCGACTTGCCACCAAACTTGAGCCTGGCCGCCCTGCCCGTCCGGGAAAGATCCGGCCCGGTAGAAGTTCACAGGTGTGCCCGGCGCGATACTGGGAGACACGGGAATAAACAACTGCACGGGCTGTGTGAGCGGATTCAGCCCGACATTGAGTTGGAACGAAGCGATCGTCTGGAAGGAGCTGGACAACGGCATCGGCAAATCGGCCGGGGCCACCGGAACGATGCTCACCAGCGTACCGTCGGCAAGAACTCCCGGAGGAACCGCCACCAGCGAGCCGTCACTCCCCTGTACCACGCCGCCATCTTTGCCCAGGACGATCGCACCGGGCTGGGGATTTTCCACCCGCACCGGAATCACTTTTTCCGCCGGACCATCGATCGCCGTGATGGTTGCCACCCCGGGCGCTTTGGCCGTCACCAGCCCGTCTTCGCTCACCGCAACCACGTCCGGATTACTCACGTAGTACTTGGTTCCGGCGCTAGCGGCGCTGATGTCAAACTGGTCGTTCAGGCTGACATGCAATTGGCGCAGACCGCCGTGGCTCGGCAGCGAAATAGTTTCCGGGAAAACGCCCAGCCCGAAGACCAACAGGAAGTCTTGCGTGAGATCCGGCGGCAGTCCCACGGCCATCGCGGTAGCCGCCTCGAGTCCATGACCGGAAACCAGCAGCGTGGTCGATCCCGCTGCAATCGCTAGGACTTCTCCGCTTGTCGAGACCGTCGCCACCGTGGGGTCGGTCGAGTGAAAAGTCAGATACGAAGCGTCCAACACCACATGCTGCTGATCGGTAAAATCGCCGATGATCGTCAGGCGATGGCTATCGCCGGGCTCCAAGCGAAGCTGACGATCCTGGATGTCAAGGCTCACCAACGAGGCACTGCTCACGTCCACCGACACCGTGCTGACAGGCGAGCTGTCATAGCCGTCATCGGCCTGGATCTGGAAGCTGGCCGAACCAAGGTATCCGACCGACGGCACGAACGTCACAGAGCGACCATCACGATTCAGGGTCGCCACTCCATTGAGTGACGAAATCACATGGAAGAAAATCGGGTCGCCCTCGGGATCGCTGGCCAGGTCGACCAGGTTGACACTCACCGGAAGATCCATGTGGGTCCGCACCGAACCCGGTGTCACGACCGGCGGCAGGTTTGCCATAAACCCATAGTTGCTCCCCACGATTTGCACGTCCGTGCTGTCAATCAGGCCATCGCGGTTCACGTCGGCGCTGGCCACGTAATTCGGCATGCCTGGCACGCTGCCTAGTGCGCCGCTGACGATCGCCGCGTCGACGCCGTCAACCCGTCCGTCAGAGTTCACGTCGCCGGCAATCGAGACCCGCAGAGAGTAGGCGCCGGACTGAGCGGCATCGGCTCCGGCGATCTCCAGGAGCCGCAGACCTTCGATATTGATGGAGAACAAAGCGAACGCACTTCCGGGGCCAGTTCGAGTGGCCAGCGGCGTCAGGCCGGCGATCTGCGGCACCGCCGGTGCCAGGCTGCTGCCGGGCGCGGCCTGGATCTCGACAGCGACCAGCACCGAGCCAGTGGAGGTCGAACGGAGTTCCGACGCCCGCAGACTGAAGACATCGCGATCCACGGCGCCCGGTTGCAAAGTGCCGTTTTGCACCGCGGGAATGAATCGGTTCGCACTGCCCAGATCGGCCGTGATGGGCAGGACGTGCGGCGTGGGTTGATAGTCGATCACGTCGCTCTGCCCAGCCCCGGGAGAGACGGCCAACACCAGCAGGTGTGGATCGTCGGGCGAGTAGCCATACCGGTTCGATTGATCGGAGCTGGGATTGCGAACGGCGATCAGATTGCCGGCCTGGTCGTAGGTGTAGAGCACGGAACTTCCGTCGGGCGCGGCGATCGACGTGATCCGGCCTGCCGCGTCGTGTACGAATTGAATCGTGCTACCGTCCTGCATGCTGATCCCGCCGTCGCTGTAAATAAGTCGCTTGCCGGAGGGCGTGATCTGCTCTTCGACGCCGCGCGCCGTGCTCAAGTGATAGATCGTTCCATCGGGTCCAGTGAGCGTGTACTGCGGCCCGGCGAACTGCCCACTAGCCGGGTTGTAGGGCCGGGCCGTCTTAAGATCATAAAGCCGATCGCCGGCCAGCGTGAGCTTGGCGTCGGCCGACGCGAGGCTAAAGTCGATCCCCGCATCGGCCGTCCATTGCGGCGAGTAATAGGTCAGGCCGGGAATGTCATGGCGCTCGGGAGAGAAAGTAAAGCCGGCGCGGCGACCGTCGGGCAGCGTCAGGTAGAGCCGAGTGCCGACGCGCAGCGGATTGTAGGTGCCCAGGTCCTCGCGCCCCGTCGGCGGCACGTCGGTCTGGATGGCCGCGTCCAGGTTAGCTAGCCGCCCGCCGAAGCCGAAAGCCCCCGATACGTCTCGTTGAAGCGAATCGTAAATCCTCACCAGATCGAGTTGTTCGCCGCCCAAATCGATCGAGAGATCGGTTTGGCTCTGCTCATAGCGGCCCAACTTCGATGCGGTATTCACCTCCACGATGGCCTCGGTGCGGCTCGAGCGACCGCTGAGGTCCGTGGCCGTCAGCCGCAGCCGATAGAAGCCGTTCGTCAGCGACCCAGGGTCGACCACGCCGATCGGGCCAGCCAGAACCGGATCATTGCCGCGAGTAACTTCCGTAAACGAACCGAAACCCAACGGCGCGATTTCCAGAACCCACGAGTCGAGATTCGTGTCGCTGACCGTGGCGATGATCGGGGTTGGGGCTGTCAACATCGCCCGGTCGACCTGGCGGTCGAAAGAGACCACGGGGGCAGCCTGATCGCTTGGATCGCGGACCCGAAGCACCGCCGTCTGCGTGCCGGTGAAACCATCGGCGTCGGTGGCCGTGGCCACGACGGCGAAGCGACCGGGAGTCAGGGGCACATACTGGGCGCGACCGTTTGAATCGACGTTAAGCAACTGTCCGTTGACCGCCAGCGTCAGCCCACTGATAGGCGCCAAGCTCGCGGCCAGAGCGTGCAGCACGACGGTCTGACCGGGCACGGCGGGAAAGCTGGGTGTCAGCTCGACCGTCACCTTGGGCGGTTCCGGCGCGATGACGGCTCGAATGGTTGCGCTGCGAGTGAAACTATCTTGGCCATCGGAAACCGTGAAGAGCACGACCTGATCGCCAGCCTGACCCGGGCCGGGCGTCCAATCGAACTCGCCCGTGCTCGAATCGAGCGTGGCGCCCTCGGGCAGTCCCTGCGCGGAGTAAGTCAGCGTCGTGCCCAGGTCCGGGTCCGCGCCGGCCAGCGTGAAAGTGAGCGGATGGCCCAACAGAACCTGGTGACTGGAAACACCAAGCGTTGGCGTGCGGTTCACGTTGTCGATCGTCACGTCGACTTCGAATTGGTCGCTGGCCCCTGAGGTATCGTGCACTGAAAACTCAAACACGTAGTCGCCGGCCTGATCGAACCCTGGCGTCCAGCGGAACTGGCCGCTGTGGGTGTCGAACCGCGCGCCGGCTGGCAGCGGCGTGTCGGCGGAAAACACCAGCGGATCGGCGTCGATGTCAGTGGCCGCGAGAGTGAATTGCAAGTTTGAGCCTTCCCGGGCCGACTGCTTGGGCAGCGGCACCGCGACCGGCGGCTGATTGGTGTTGCCCACGACGATTGAAATAGTCTCGGAACTGCTCCGGTTGCCGTCGGCGGCCGTCAATACGATGCCGGTGTAGGTGCCAGCCTGGAAGAAATTGGGGGTCCACTGCAAAAAGCCGCTGGCCGGATCGAGCAGCGCGCCAATCGGGAGATTCGTCGCCGAAAAAGTCAGCGGGTCGGCATCGGCATCAAAGGCCGACAGCGGTAATAGCAAGGTCTGACCTTCTTGGCCCGACTGGTTGCCGACCGGAGCCAGAATCGGACGGGCATTGGTCGCGCGAACGCGCAAATGGATGGTTCGCTGGTCGCTCATCACCTGCAAGGGATCGCCGTTGCCGCTGTCGGTAACGTGGAAAGTGACGGTGTAGGGTCCGCCAGGAATGTCGGCGACCGTCGGCGTCCACGCGAACGCGGCCGTGCCATAACTGCTGTCCGGCGTCAGGGTGGCGCCAACCGGCAGGCCGTCGGCCGTGAAAGTCAGCGGGTCTTGATCCGGGTCGCTGGCCAAGAGAGTGAAGGTGAGCGGCTGGCCGACGACGGCCACCTTATCGCCAAGATATGTCAGCCGCGGCGGCTCGTCGGGCGAGGCGACCGTCAAGACAAACGCCGTTTGAACGAAGAGGACTTTGCTAAGCCCTCCGCCGTCGCCGTTGTCGGCAGCCATCAACGTGATCGTGTAATTGCCCCGATCACCGACTCCTGGCTGGAATCGCAACAGGCCCGTGCCGTCGCCGTGATCCAGGAAGGTCGCGAACACCGGCAGGCCAAAGCCGCCCACTCCGGTGGCGGAAAGCACCAGTGGATCGCCATCGGGATCGGTGGCCTGGACCGTAACGTCGAGTGACTGGCCGCGCTGAACGGTTTGGTTGACGACCGGCGCGATTTGGGGCGGTCGATTCGTATTGAGCACCGTGATCGGCACGGTCACCGTGCTGACTAACCCGACGCCGGTTGCGTCGCCATCGTCGGTGGCCGTGAATGTCACGAGGTACTTCCCCGCGTCGTTCAAACCAGGCGTCCATTGGAAGATGGCCGTCGTCGTATCGAAGCTGGCCGTCGCGGGCAGCCCTGTCGCCGCGTAGGTGACCGTGGGCAAGCTGCCCTCCAACTGAGTCAATGCTCCAGCGAGTGTTCGGTCCTGAGGCACAAAGTCCGGATTGTCGGGATCGAACGCGAACGCGCGGAAGCGGACCTGCTGACCTTCCTGAACCTGCCAGGTGCCGAGGTTGTCGAAGACAGGCGCCGCGTTGACGTTGAGCACGGTAATCTGCGTCGTGACCGTGATCCGCGAGTTTCCGTCACTGACGCTAAACGGGATGTTCACTACGCCGTGTTGAAAGAATGTGGGCGTCCACTGAAACAGCCCGGTGCGAGGATCCAATCGCGCGCCGCCCGGCAGCATGCTGCTGCTGAATACCAGCGTCTCGCCCTCGGCGTCGCTGGCCGACAATTGAATCCGGACCGGATCGCCTTCCCGGACCGTGCGGTCGGGCGGACGGACAAGCTGCGGCGACTGATCCGTTGGAGCAATCAGCACATCCACGCTTTGGCTGGCCTCGAAAACGCCGTCGCTGGCCACGAAACGCACGCCGGCATAGGTGCCGGCCGACTGGAAATCGGGCGTCCAAGTCAGCACCTGGTGGTCGGCATCAAACACGGCCCCCGGCGGCAGGTTTTGTACAAAGTAGACCAGGTGGTCACCGTCGGCATCGGTCGCATGGACGTCGATCTCCAGCGGCTGACCTTCGCGGCCGACGATCTGCGCCGGAAGTTGCGTGAACGCCGGAGGTTGATTGCCTCCGGCCACGCTGATGTGGAACTCCTGCGTGGCGTAGCCGCCACGCGAATCGTACACCTGCAGAATCACCGCGGCGTCCGCCGGACTCTTGGCCGACGGCAACCAGTCGACAACACCCGACGGCGAATCGACGGTCATCCCCTCCGGACCGCTGTAGAGCAGATAACTCAGCAAAATGCCGTCCGGATCGTGCGCCACTGCCGGATACTGATAGACCTGGCCAGCGGTGGCCGTGGTCACAGGCTGAGAATCGAATATCGGCGCCACGTTGGCCGCCGCCAGTGCGTAAATGCCCTGCCGGTATGTGACCCGCTGGCCGCCGGGATTGGTGATGGTCACCGTCGTACCAACGATCGATTGACCTGCGCCAAGTCGTCCATTGATCAGGCCGCCGCTCAGATCCACTAGCCACACGCCCCCGTCGGATTGGCCCAGCGGGTTGGTCGGCTGGCCATCGAACGGCTGGGTGGGGTTCAGCACCAACACCACCGGCAATAGCAAATCGAACTGGCCGGTATTGGTCACCGTCACGTCGTAGGACACCGAGAGATCATGGCGCGATGAGCGGACGTTGGAGAACTGAATGTTCAGCAGTGCCGAAAGATCGGTAATCGCCGTGAACCGCGTGTCGTACGCCGCGGTCAGCGCCTGGCCCGCGGCGCTCTGCACTTCGGAATGAACCTGAAGTCGGTATTGATCGCTTACCAGGCTATCAAAGCTGATGACCGCGGTCCGCCCGGCCGCGTCATAGGCGACCGAGCTGATCGGGACCGGGCCGGTTGTTTGTCCCGTCAGTTCATAATTCGCCGGGTTGAGCACCGAGCCCGGGTCCGTGGCGCTGCCGACAAGCATGTCGCTGTCGAACGAGACGCTGACGCTATTGCGCGGCAGCGCGATGGTCGCATCGGCCGGTGGATTGGTGCCGACCACCAGCGGAGCGGTCAGCGGATTGATCACGTCAATCTGGTGCGACTGGCTTAGCAGTATGCGCCCGTCGACGGTGGTCCGAATAATATCGCCGCGTGTGCCGCCGGTCGCGAGGGCCACCGTGTGCAACGTGGCCAAATCGACCATCGTCAGCTCGCTAGGTCCGCGATGGCGCGCGCCGTTGTTGTGGGAAATGAACAGCAACCCGGCGAGTGGGCTTCCGGCGGCGCCGAAGGCAATCGAGTCGACGTCATCGTCGAAGCTGAGCATACGTTCGGCGTGTCCCTGATGGCGATCCTGATTGTCGAAGCGGACCACGTCGCCGCGATTCGGCCAGGCGGCTCCCCACAGCGAACCGTCAGGCGCAAAAGCCAGGTTTCCCACACGCACGTCGCTATAGTGATGGAAAGTCTGGGTAATGGGATTGAAGATTTCGACACCCTTGCCGGAAGAGACGTAGATCTGTCCATCGGCCGGGTCGATCGCCAAGGCCTGGGTAATCCCATCGCCAAATTGGCCGAGGATCTGACCGGTTTGCGGATCCAACTCAAGCAGCGGGCCGCCTCCGGTGGTGGCCCAGATGTTGCCTGTTGCCGCCAACGCCATGTCGAACACCGGGTAGGGGAGATCCGCCAATGGGCTGCCAGCCTCGCCTCCGTCGGCAGCAAAGCGGAAAAGCTGCCCGCGACTCGCGCCGCCGCTGGCCAACACCGAGCCATCGGCCAGCACCACGATGGCCATCGGGCCAATGCCCGCCTCGCTCGTGGGAATGCCCGTGGCAAACGCTCGGCCCGAAAACGGTTGCACGACCGTCGCGAATTCCGAGGGTCGCGTGACCGGCTGAGCCGCGGGAATGGCCTGCTGGGCTTCGACGAACAGCGGATTGGTCGAGAGGTTCGGGCTGGGTTGGACCACGGGCCCAAGCTGCGGGCCGCCTGTATCCGCGACGGTCGGCAACGCGCCCAAGTTGACCGAAGAACCATCGTCGGGCGCTTGGATGCCCGGCGGAGGCTGCTCGTGGTTTCCCGCGTTGTCCGTGGCCAGCGCCAGGAACTCGTAGTGATGGCCGGCAATCCCTTGATAGATGGCTGATGTTTCGCTGGTCTGCTGCAGCCAGATCGAAAAATCTCCACCGTCTTGCGACACATAGACCGTTACAGACTTTACGCCCGAACCACCCAGATCGTCCTGGGCCGACCAATTCACCTGGTAGTCGGCGCCTCCAGTCTGCAGCGCGGTGGCTGTCAGGGTCGTGGTCGGCGCCACGCCGTCGATTTCGTCGGTGATCGCCAGCGTGTCATCGGGCGCGGCGTTGTTCAATAACACGCGGGCTTGCGACACGATCTTCGTCCCGGTCGGCAGGGCGTCGAGTGTTTCGATCGTGAAGCTGACAAAGCCGCTGCGGGCGTTCTGATCGGCGCCGAATCCCAGGAGCCCCAAGTTGGCATCTTGAATCACTTCGCCCGTGTTGGGATCGATCGCCTGCAAGAGCCAGGTTGCCGTGTGAGATTGCACGTCGACGCCGGCACTGACGCGAAGTATAAAGCCCTTGCTGCCGGTAAAGTCGAAATCACCCTGGAACGCTCCGCGGCTGTCAGGGACGTGGACGCGCAAGTCGCCCACTCGCATGTCGCCCAAGCGGAACGTGCGTGGGTCGAGGTTGGGATCGAGTTGCATCACCACGCGAACTTCGCCGCTGGCGGTGGCCGCGTTCTCGGAGTTCGCAAACTGGATGGTATAGGGCAAGGGCTGGCCCAGCGGCACGAACTGCTCGGGGCCGAAGCCGACCGGACCGGTGATCGTCGCGTTTTGCGTCCCGGCGGCCTGGGCAAAAAAGCTGGAGAAATCCGGCGGCTTCGATTCGCCCGAGCCGACGTTATCCAGTTCGGCTTTGCCGATTCTGTTGGAGAACGGCACATAGATATTGAATGCCTCGAAGGCCGTGCGCGCCGATTCCCCCAAGTCAAAGGTAGCCGCCGCCGGCGCTGGGCCGGAGCCCTGCAAATCGCGATTGTCGCCATACCAGCGGCGGATGTTGGCAAAGAAGCTCGGCAAGTCGCCATTGGTAATGATCTGGTCCCCGGCGGGACCGGCCAGCACGCCGGACGCCAGGACCGACATCAGGCTCTCCAACTGCGGAGTCTCGTGGATCGCCGGTGCCTGGTCTTCGGGCCGCAACAGGCCCGCGTTGGCCAGTGCGGTCAAATAGAGATCCGACCAGGACTGGGCATCGGCGGCCAGGACGGTCAACGCCTGCGAAGCGGTGGAATCGCTGAGAATGGCATCGCGAAGCTTTTCCGCCTCGGCCCGCTGCTGGACGATGAATTCGTCGCGCGAAAGGGGCGTGGCCGAGGCCAGGATATGGAAGCGGAATGCCACTTCGTTCGGATCGACGTCATCCAGCGGGCCGCCGCCAGCTCCGTTGATGATATCTGCCAGCGCCGGATCGATCTGCTTCAGGCCGTCGAGTCCCTGGCTCAGGAATGGCGCGTATTCGGGATAGAAGGCCAGAATCTGCTCGGCCAGCGCGGCGAAGTTGCGATTCAGGATCTCCGTCAAACCGGGGTACGTTTGCGCGGTGAAACTCAAACCGGCAACGCCGGCATTGGCCAGATCCACGGCGTACCCCGGGGCCAGGATTTCACCGGTCGTATTGACCGCCGAATCCAGGTCCGCCCACGGCACGCCTGCGATCGCCGTCGCGCCGCTGAGGTTGCTGCTGAAGACTACCCGCCGCAGATTGAACACGGCTGGATTGAGCCCCAATTCGGGCACGCCGAACTGGAAATACACATACGGCAGGTCGACGTTCGACAGGTTCTGGATCGAGACGCCGTAGCGGCCGACCGCGCCGGGCGACAAGACACGATCGCCACCGAGGCCGACTTGCACCTCCGGCTCGGTGGCCCGTTCAATCAAGTAACGGTAGGGCACGACGGCTTCTTGTCCGGCCTGGATCACTTTGACGTCGTACAATCCGTGGGGCGCGTCGCGAAGATCGAAGATCGCCACGATCTTGGTGTTGTTGACCACCTGCGAGCTGACGGGCACATATTCGGCGAAGTCCGGCCGCACGAGCTTCACCAGGGCATTGGAGTCGAACCGCGCCCCGGTGATGGTGAGCGTGACATAACGACTGTCGCCGCCATGGTCCGACGTGACGTCGGTGATGCCGAAAGGCAAGACGTCGGCCAAAAGCGCAAGCGGCGTATTCGTGCCTGGCTCCGACTGACCGCGGGCCAACACGAAGTAGGTGCCGGCCTCAGTCTTGGGAATCACGACTTTCTGATTCGGCTCGAGCGGCCCACTGTAGATGGCGTCGAACTGGAAGGGGGTCGGCGCGGCGTTGAAGCGGATGAACAACTCATTCGAAGCGCCTCCGGCCGGCGTGGTGAGATCCACTTCGAGCGTCTGGCCAGCCGTGATCGTCACCTGGTACAGGCGATCCTGGCCCGTGTTGAGCGTCGTATCCAGCGGCACGCCCAACTGTAGCGAATCCACCGTGACGTCCATCGTATTGGCTGATGCCGTGCGGTTGTTGGTTTCGTTGGCCCCCTCGTACACCTCGTTGAAGATGTCGGCGCGGACGATGACGCGGTAGTTGCCGGGTATCGCCGGCGGCACGGACGCCTGAAGCGTCGAGGTGTAGGCATCACCCTTGTTGAGCGTGCCGCTGAACGTCACGCGGCCCAGCAAAGGATCGTTCACGTCCCAGACCGCGTCGGAGGAGAGGTACGCCGCGTCGGTCCACTGGCCGCTGGCTGCAAAGTCCGCGTGATTCGAAACGGTCCAGCTAATGTTCACCGGATCGCCAGATTGCGACGACGAGGGAATGGCGATGCTGTCGACCACAAGATCCGAGGGAGGCGGCAACTCGATGATCATCGGTTGGTCGCTGGCCCGCGAATTGTTGTTTTCCTTGTCGTCCTCGAACACGTCGCCGCGCGGAGTCGACCGAGCCGGGTCGGTAATCACGAACACGTAAAACGGTCCGGACAAATCGCTCGGCGTCTTGAATTGTCGGGTCACCTGATACTGCGCGCCGGCCGCCAATCCGCCGGTGTGACTTTGAAAGCCCAGAAAGCGGTCGCGGTCCAGGTCGAGCAGTGGATCGCGCGACAGATAAATCAAGTCGGTCCAGTTCGACTGTCTGGGCGGCGTGTCGCCCAGGCCGGTGTTCGTGACCGTGTAGGTCAAATCGAAGAACTGTCCCGCCGTACTGTGCTGCGGCACGGCCAGACTCGTGACTTGAAGATCGGCAGGCGGAACCGGAACGACGGTCATCGCCCGCGACGTGATGTTGTTGCCTTCGTCCTGGAATTCGGCGATCTGTTGAAAGGCGTCAACGTACACCAGCACGTAAAAATTGCCTGCGACGCCATCGGCCAGAGTGAACTGCACCGTGCTGGAGTAGGATCCTCCGGCGGCCAGGACGCCCAATCGCTGAGCGTCCCCAACAAACTGGTCGCTGGAGTCGAGCGAGGGATCGCGCGATAGGTAGACGCGGTCGGTCCACTCGCCGCCACGCGTGGCCCGGCTTCCCTGATTGGTGACGGTCCACGACACGTCCACCGTCTGGCCGGAAGAAGGCGACGTCGAGGGCACCGTCAGGCTAGTGACCTGGAGATCCGGCTCGCGATAGGTGACTGTCAACGGCGTGCCGGCGCTGAGGTTGTTGTCTTCATTCGCCCCTCCCCCTTCGTAGACCTGCGACTGAAAGGAGTGGTCGACAAACTCGAACGCACCCGGCCGGCGATCGGTGATCACGTAGATGTAGCGCGTGCCGTGAATGCCACGCGGCAACGTGACCTGTTGCGTCTGCGTATAACTGTCGCCGGTTCCCAATGGCTGTGGGCTGCCGTGAGCGAAGCTACCGAGCAGGGTCGTCCGGCCCGGCAGGAAGGTCGCATCCGGCGAGATGTAAACTTCGTCGGTCCAGAACCTGGTCCCCGGCCAAACCGGTTGACCAAAGTTCTCGACCGTCCATTGGACCGTGGTCGTCTCGCCGGAAAAATTGTCCGGCTGCGTCACGACCGAAGTCACTTGCAGATCGGCCGGAATCGTGGCCACGCTCGTCGGGGCGGCCCGCGTGTCGTTGTTCGTAAGCGGCCCTTCCCAAACCTGTCCGCTGGTATTGGTCTGGACAATCACGAATTTTCCAGAGTAGTCGGGCAGCAAATTGTAGGTCTGCGTGGCGGTATAGCCCTCGCCAACGCCCAACACGCCGTTATGGGCAAACGACCCCAGTGCGCGCGGTTCGGCGCCGGGCGCATCGAGCGTGGCCGCGTTGGCCAGATACACCGTGTCTACCCAATTGCCGCTTTGCGTTTGGTTCGAGCCCTGGTTCTGCACCGTCCACTGCACGGTCAACGGTTGGAGAGATGAGGCCACCGGCGTCGGCGACACCGAGGTCACCACCAGATCTGGCGGCGGCGTCAACAGGATGGTAATCGGCCGCGCTTTGTAGTTGTTGCTGTCCAGCTCGTTGGGATCATCAGGGTTGATATTGCCGCTGAACGTGTCCTCGGTGACCGCGTCGTACGAATCGGACCAGGGCGTAATGAAATACTGTCCCGAGATGTTCGCGGGCAAGGTGACGGTGACTGCCTGATCGTAACTCTGGCCGACGAGCAATGAGCCGGAGTGTCCGAAACTGCCCAGCAAGATGTCGCCCGGATCGTCCCCCCGCGCGGCGCGCGGTCGCGTGAGGCCGTGAGTCAGCCAGACGGTATCGGTCCAGCCGTCGCGATCGGTTTCGCCGACCCCGAGGTTGGTCACGGTCCAGTGGACCGAGATCTGCGATCCGTCGAAAGCCTGCACCGGGGCTGCGACATTCGAGGTGACTAAATCGGAAGGAGGCAGCGGAACCACGTTGAGCGGTACGGCCAGCGAATTGTTGCTCTCATTGGGGAACTCGTCGACGGCATTGCCTGAATCGGCCTGCACGATCAGAAAGACCTGGCCGCTGTATCGCTTGGGCACCAACAGACTTCCAGTGGTGGTGCGATAGCTCTCGCCTGGGTCCAGCGCGGAGCCGCGGTCCAGCGTGCCGATCACCAGATCATCGCCGCTGATTTGATTGTCAAGAGACAGGAAAACCCGGTCTTGCCAGAGCGGTGTGCTGGTGGCGACCGTCCCTTGATTGATGACGTTGAACGCCAGCGAGACGGTGCCGCCGGCCGAGGCACTTGCCGGGGCGTCGATGAGTTGAACTTGCAAGTCGGGTCGAGCCGCCAGGCTCACCAGGATCGTCTGGTCGTCGGCAGTCGTGTTGTTTCCCGTGGCGAGATGTTCATAGAGCGAGTTGTCGGCGTTGGTCGTGACTACGACCTGAAACAGACCCTGCAGCGTCGAGGGAAGTCGGAACTGCTCCAAGCGATGATAGAACGTGCCGGCTGTCAGCCCCTCGCTATAGCTGAACGAACCAAGGTCGATGATCGCTCCGTTGGGATGGTTCGCCTCACGCAACTGCACATGATCGACCCAGGTGCCGGTTGCATCGCCGGTGCCATCGTTGCGGACCGTCCAGGATACGTCGATCTTGTCGCCCGAGACTGCCGTGGGCGGAGCGAGGATATCGCTGACGACCAGATCGGGCGATGGGGTCAGCGTGACCGCGACGGCGGCGGAAACCCGGCTATTGTTTGCAGTATTGACAAACTCGAACGGCCCGCTTGTGGCGACGACCACATAAATGGTGCCGGTCAAACCGTTGGGCACGGTGACTTGCGCCGTGCGGTCATAGCTTCCTCCGACGGCCAGCGGGCCCGTGTGCCCAAAGGCGCCAAGATCGGCAACGATGTTCTGGCCGGCCGGATCGCTGGCAAAGCGGACGCTGTCGGCCCAGTCCGTTCGGTCCGTGACGCCGATCCCCTGATTCGTAACGGTCCACGAGATCGTCATCGGCTGCCCACTTGCGGCGGTCGCTGGCGCCGCCACGGAAGCAACGACGAGGTCGGCATAGGGGATCGTGATGACGTCGAAAAACCCGGCGGCTGCGGCCGCGTTGTCGGCCTCCAGGCCGTTTTCGAACACGGCGTCGGCCGCGTCGGTTTTTACAAACAGATGGTAGCGGCCCTGGAACGCCGGTGGCAGCAGGAACGTCTCGTTGCGGGTGTACGCCTGGCCGACTGACAACGCGCCGTTGTGGACGAACGATCCGAGCAGCACATCATCGCCATTGCCCAAAATCGGGTCGGCTGAGGCAATCACCTTGTCGACCCAGGTGCTCGCGGCGCCGGACCCCGTGCCATGATTGCTGACCTGCCATCCGATCGTGACCTCCGCCGGGTCGCCAATCGTAAGCGCGGGCGCGGTCACGTTGGCCACGGCCAGATCGGCGTAAGGAGCCAGTTGGATCGAAATCGGCGTCGTCGCGAGATTGTTGTTCTCATCGCCAAACTCATTCACTTGCTGGTTCGCGTCGGTCTGTACCAGCACGAAACGACTGCCGGAAACTTGGATCGGAATCGTTACGTCGAGCGTCACCACGCGGCTGCCGCCGGCGTCGAGCGTTTGGTCATGGATCAACTGACCCAACACGAGATCATCGCTGCTGATCGTCGCGTCCGTGGAAAGATAAACGCGATCCTGCCAGGGCGCAGTCGCCGGCGCCGTTCCCAGATTATCGTCCGTCCATTGAAGCGAGAAAGTTAAACCGGACACGATCGAGCCTGCCGGAGGCACGATCGATGGCCGCAAGTCGGCGTGAACGATCTGGGTCGCCACATCCGCGGCCGTCAGGTTGTTGCCCTCTGCGTCGCCCTCAAACACGGAACCGGCCGCGTCGGTGACCACCACGATCCGGTAAGCGCCGTCTGCGACACTAGGAATCGTAATCTGGGTCATGCCTGTGTATTGACCCAGCGTCGTCACGTCAGTCGAGTGCGGGACCGAAGCCAGGAGGATCGCCCCGGACAGCGTTCCGGTAGAGGAGAGATAGATATTGTCGACCCACGGCGCCGCGGCCAGGCCGGGACCGGCATTCTGTACCGTCCAGGTGATCGTCTCCAACTGCCCGGGCTGCGTGACCAGCGGTCCGCCGACCGAAGCCACCTGCAAATCCGGATCGGGCAGGCGAGTCACCGTGATGGGCGTCAGAGTACGGCCCGAGTTGTTGCCCTCGAACTGCGACTCGAACACCTGTCCCAACGCATCGGTTACGACAAAGACGTGAAAGTCTCCTTGAATTCCCGCGGGCAGAGTGGCCACCGCCTGTGCCGTGTAATTCGCTCCGATCGCCAGCGCACCGCTGTGCCCCACGGTCGCCAACAGGCTGTCGCCGGCATCGAGCACGTCGTCGGCCGAGAGAAACAGTCGATCGCTCCAAGTGTTGACGGGCGTGGCCGCGGTGCCTTGATTGCGGACCCGCCAGGTGAGCGTCACGGGACTGCCACTCAGCGCGGCAGCGGGGCCGCTGACGGCCTCAACGATCAAGTCGGCAGCCGCGAAGGAAACATGAATCGGCGCCAGGAGCGAGGCGTTGTTGAGTTCGCTCGCTTCGGATACCGCTCCCTGGGCATCGCTGCGCACATAGACGAAGAAGTCACCATTGAGTCCGGCCGGAAACGTTACCGTTTGCGTTTGGGTGTACGATCCGCCGGCGGACAATGTTCCGGTGTGGTCAAAGTCGCCGAGGGCAATGTCGTCGCCGTCGCCGGCAATGGCGTTGGTGCTCAAGTACACGCGGTCGGTCCAATGCGAGGCCAGCGTGGGTGCGACGCCGGAATTGACCACGGTCCAGTTAAGCCCCACCTGCGCCGGATCGCCGATCACCGACGTTGCGGCAAGCAGGATCGGGTTCACCTGCAGATCGGCCTGCTGGAGGATGCCGAAGTTTCCGGTGAATACGTCATCGGCCGGCTCGCCGTTGATTCCGTCGGCATCCTGGTCCATGAGATTGCCAACAGGATCGGCAACCGCCGGGCCCAGCGACAACGTATAACCGCCGGCCGTTCCCTGCAGTGGAAAACTCAACCGAAATAGGGTCGGGGAGAGTTTGGTGACGGATTGGATCGGGATGTTCGTGTTCCCGGGTCCGACGAGCGTGGCATCGGCGATCGTCAGTGTCGAATCGTCGATGGGTGAGTCGAACGTGACTTGAACTGAGCTCACCGAAACGTTGATATTGCCGCTGGGAAGCATGCTAATGACGCGCGGCCCCGTGCGATCGATTTGAAAATTGGCCGTATACGCCGTGCCGCCGTCGGACATCGAGTTGCCGGCCACGTCCAGGATCGCGGGACCGATCGTCAGACTGTAAGCACCGTCTGCCGTTTGCGTGGGAAAAACAACGTCAAATGTCGTGGCGTTGACTTGCACCACGGCGCTGGCCGCCACGGCGCCGGCCGGCCCGCTCATCGCCACGTCGGCCGGAGTAAAACTGGACGCGTCGATGGCCTCGCTGAACACGAGGCGGAGCGACGACATGGCGGTATTCACCGTGCCGGTCGGCTGCTGTTGCACCACGAATGGGCCGAGCAGATCGGCCGGCCCCAAGAAAGTCACAACGGCGCTGAGTCCCGTCAGGTCCGAGAAAAAGTTATTGCCCCCAAACCCCACGGTGAAGTCGATCGACTGGCCTGCCTGGACCGAGAGACTGCGGAAAAAAGTCTGCGTGCTCCCCAGGCCATTGATGGCGCCACTGAAGAACTCTTCGCCTTGTCGCAACACGGCTACGTCGGTGGTCGTCGAGTCGAGACCCGTAAACGTGGCCGCGACGGAATACAGTCCGGTCGTGGGCGCGGTCCAGCGCACGACGCTATTCTGCCCGCCGCTGCCGGGGTGAAATGCAAGCCCACCGGAAATCAAATTGCCGACCTGGCCGGCGGTGCCATCGTAATACACGCCCGGCGCGCCAAGGCTGAGGATCGCCGGATCGACCCAGATATCGACGCCGTTTCCATCCCGGCTGTGATTGGGATACAGGTTCAGCGCGCCGCCGCGCACCGACGACCAACCGTAAGTCCACGGGCCGCCCGGGTTGGTGAAGGGAGAAAAATCATCGGCGGCTGAAAAGACCGTGGCTGCCGGCACGACCGTCAACACGACGCCGCCCTCGGACGACGGCGCCTGGCCGTCGCTGACCACGTAGCCAAAGTCGGCGTACGGAGCGCCAAGGTCATTGGCCTGCGGCGAAAAGATCACGCGCCGCTGCAGATCGGTTACCGTCGTGCCGGTTGCGGTGATCGCCGCGCCGCGGGTTACACCGTCGCTGGTTTGAAACAACGCGCCACGCTGGGGCAAGCGGGTAATCGTGGCCGTCAACGGATCGCCGTCGACGTCGAGGGCGGCCAGGACCACGGCTGTGTCCGTGTTTACATTCAGCGTCACCGGCGATTCCTGGCCCGAAATCGAAGTACTGGAATCGACCCAGATCGGACGGCGAACCACGACACCGCCGCCGAGCATGCCGGGATTGCCGGCAGGCGAACGATCTCCTGCAATCTGACCCTGGCCTTCGTCAAGTCGCCAGTAGCCGGCCAATTCTGGTTCGCTGGCGGAGACCTGGTGGTTCAATCCGGCGGAGATTTGCGCCTGACTGCGTGCCGTGCTCCAGATGCGCACTTCGTCGATCTGGCCAGGAAAGAAATAGCTGAGTTGCTCATTCTCGATATCGGCGCCGATCAACACCGGATGGTCGTCGTAACCGATCGCCGCATTGAGCGTGCCCGAGTCGCGCAGGATGCCGTCAATGTACAGCGACTGCTGGCCGG
Source organism: Planctomycetia bacterium (assembly GCA_041499515.1). Taxonomy (GTDB): domain Bacteria; phylum Planctomycetota; class Planctomycetia; order Pirellulales; family PALSA-1355; genus PALSA-1355. The sequence goes on from JBGQKM010000008.1 coordinate 39,425, forward strand.
TCAGGCCGTCGAACGTGTAGGCCAGTTGGTACCAGGCCCCCACCACCGGTGAAAAAGCAGTATGCAACGGTGCTTGCAGGCCGCCCGCGGCACCGATGGCTCCTCGGATTTCGCCGCTCTGGTACCACAGCCCATAGGAGTCTGAAGGGCCGCTGCCGACTGTCTTGCCAAGAATGGCCAGAATTCCGCCAGGGGACTGTGCGAAATTGATCCTGGCCTCGAGCGTCACGCTGGTGGGCCGCAGCGAAGGCGAGTCGTCGATTGCAACCAGATCGCTACGACCGTCGAATTCGAGTGCCTTGCCCGGCACAAGTCGCTCGACGGTCGGTGGGTCATTAACCGAATTGATTGTCAGGTTGACCGTGGCGGTCGCGGTCCAGCCGCGGCCATCGCGGATCTTGTAAGTAAAACTGTCGCTGCCGTGGAAGTTGGCCGCAGGTGTATAGGTGAAGGACTTATCGGCGTTGAGAACGATTTGCCCGTGAAGCGGCTGCGTGTAGGCAGAAAAACTGAGCGAATCGCCGTCGGGGTCCGAATCAATGGCCAGCACGAAGAGCGTGGTTGGCGTGTCTTCCTGCAGAGTTGCCCCATCGTCGACGGCCACGGGCGGCTGGTTTCCCGGGAAGACCGTCAATGTGAGCGTCAAATCGGTGGGGTTAAAGGTCGGCTCGAGCAACTGGCCATTGCCCACTTCAAGACCGTCGAGCAGCGCAAAATCTCCCGAGCGGGATGCGAACGACATGACTTGAAAGCTGTCCGCCAGGCTCGGCACGAAGCCATTGGCAAGTGCGACGTTGAGAGCTCCATCCAAGGTAGCCGTGCCGATTGCCTGAAGCCGGCCAAAATCGCTGCCTGCCACAATGCCACCGATGTCGATCGCGAGTGTCCCGCTGGCGCCTTGGACATAATTGCCGTTGACATTCAGCGTGCTGCCCACCCCCAGCGCGAGTCGCCCGGCGTTGTTCAAGGATCCGGTTGTCGTGAGGTTACGTCCGTTCTGCAGCGTGAGACTGGCATTGGGCGCAATCGTCGACAAGCCGCTCAGCGCGTCAACATTCGATTGATTCTTGATCGCGGCACTAGGACCGGTAAGCGTAATGTTGGCGGCATCCGTTGCAATCGCGGCTCCTGTGAATTCGAGAGTTCCGCTGATCAAATAGCTTCCGCCGGTCAAGGTCGAGCCAGTGAAGTTCGCGAAACCGGCGGCCAGGTTGAGGGTGCCGGCCTGCACATCGACGATGCCGGTGTTGTTGAACGTCACGCCCGTGGATGAGACGAAGAACTCGGTCGTTCCGCTGCCCAGCTTGGTGAACGTGCCGGCGTTGTTGAAGGCGTTAATCCCACTCGCACCGTAGCCTTGCAACGCGGAGACCGAGTTGGCCGTGAAGCTGCCGTGGTTGTTGAACGTTCCGGCGAACTGCAACGCGCCGTCCGTCCAACTGGCTGTACCGTCGTTTTGCAGGATGCGGTTGAGCTGGTGCGTGCCGCCGCTGATGCTCAAGGTCCCGCCGGCCCCGACAATCGTCGTGCCCGTGCCGGCCATTATCCCGCCGGTCCAAGTCATCGCCCCGCTGACCGTCAGCGTGCCCCCGCCTCCCAGCGTGCCACCGGACAGGGTGGCGTTGGTCATGCTGCCGGCGCCACTGAAGTTGGCCGCGCCGCCGCTGATGTTCACGTTGCCCAGATCGTAGCTGCCGCCCAGATTGGCCGTGCCACTGCTGACACTCAGCGTGCCAGACCCCAACAGGCTCGTTGCGGCGCTCAGGTTGTGCGTCCCTCCGCCG
>JBGQKM010000009.1:0-41068 GCA_041499515.1 Planctomycetia bacterium
GCGACGCCGGGGCTGGCACAATCAACCGATCTACGTTAGCTTCTTGCATGGTGGCGATCCTTTTGGGTTAAGGGTTCTTCGGCAAGCGAATTACCCCAAAGGACGCCGCCCTTTTCAAGCCCTCATCCACAACTTTCGGTTATATCTCCTCACGAATGGCAATACGCCAATGATGATCAGCCAAATGCCCAGCAACAACATGCCCAAATTGTTGGTCCCAAGCCATTTCATGGGTTCTCTCCTTTTCGTTGTGACGACGAATGGCGCGGTTATCAGAACACGGCACCTTAGCCTTCTCGAATCGACTTATACATAGCCTTTAGACATTTGTCACACATCGGTCCCAGCGATTCACCCACGACCGTTCGCACTTGTTGCATGCATCGCGGTAACACGGGGAAAAACATTGCCGTGTCAGAAGCATTCTACCCGTTAAGGGCCGGCCAGCGAGTGAAAAACGCGTCGGAGGGCGCCTGAAGAGTGCGGATTCGCTCAACAACTTGTTGACGCAAGAGCAGTCTGAATGTCCGCGCGCCTTTCGTCACAAAACGACGAATGGCAGGCGTTTAGGTCGCCAACGGATTGCGCGCCCGGCCCTGACGGTCACACCGCGTGCCGCACTTCGGGCAAACCCAATCGTCCCAAGGTGGGATGCTCGGATGGGTTGGCGAATCGAATCCCGGGCAATCCGCTTGAGCATATGCCAGCAATAAGGGGGAAACGTGGAACTGGGGTGGCCTTTTTGTCGCGGGCGATTCAGAATTAAAATCAAGCGCCCATTACCGGAAGGGCCGCCGCGCATCCTATCGATCGTGGGAATCAGAATGAAGACTCAAGGCGAAATCGAAGCCACGATTTGCGAGGGAATCAATCGATTCGAACAGGAGTACATGGGCCGAGGGCCGAAAGAATGTCATGCGTACCTGCTTGGCGATTGCCTCGTGATTCGGCTGCAGGGCGCCTTGACCGCTGCCGAAAGGCATTTGGTCAAAACACTTCCGACCGAGAAAGGAAGGGATCTACTCAAGGAGGTACGCAGGCATCTGATCGAAACCGCGCGGCCGGTCATAGAAGCGATGATCGAGGAAATCACGGGGGTCAAGGTGGTAAGCATGCACCACGACATCAGCACCACGACCGGCGAAAAATTCTTGGTCTTTACGTTGGCTGAGGCGCCCAGCTTCCGCGAAACGCGGAAAAAATGAGCTGCTCGGGCGGCCAAGCGAAATTAACGTGCACGGCTGCGCGACGCTGCATCGTCAAACCGCCTGAGACGCTCCTCCTCGGCGGCGGGCAGTTCGGCATCGAAACGGGGGGATGGATGCGTGCTCGGTATTGTCGCCCGGTTGCTTAGAATTGCAGCGACAAGCCAACAATCAGCAGGTCGGCCGACGTGGTGCTGGTGATACTTGTGCCGGGAATCGGGCCGGCGGGTGTGACGTAGGGGCCGGTCAACGAGGCTTGGATGCCGTGCGTATAAGCAATGTTCGCCGAGATATTCTGCCGGATCCGGTAGGAGGCGCCGACGCTCAGAAAGTGCTGCATGATGAGCGACGTGCCCAGGTTGAATTGTTCTTGCGAGGCGGGGACCGGATTTCCGACGAACGTGTAGCCGCCGCGAACGTCCAAGTTGTCGGTGAGATTGTATTGCACTCCGTTGGAAACGCTGACCACGTTCCGCCAGCCCAAACCGGCCACCGATCCGTCGGCTCGAAACCCCGTTCCATTGAATCCCGAGGCCTTGGTGTAGTCGAAGAAACGGACGTCAACGGCGTACAAGAGCCGCTCGAAGCCGGAGTAGGCGGCACCGATCGAAGTGATCGAGGGCAGGTCGAAATTCACCTTGTCGAGAACTGGATTCCCCAATAGATCGTTCGAGTTAAAGCGCAAGGGCTCGAACCACTGCGTGCTCTTGTAGCTGACGCCGAAGCGCCAGTTGTAATCGGTGATGTAGTACGCCCCAACCTGGAACCCAGCGCCCCAGGAGAAGCGACTGCCCGTGCCCGGTCCATACGTGAAGATGCCCAGGGCAAAGTTGGGCGGTGCAAACAGCAGAGGATCGGCCTGAATGTCGGCCACGTCGATGTTGGCCGCGAATCCGATCGAGAGTTTTTCGGTCACGGCATACGAGACGGTCGGGGTGACCTGATAGATCTCGGCATGAGAAAACACGCGGCCCACGCCGGCGCCCACCGGTGGCTGCGGAGTGAGAATGGGGTTGGATAACGCCGGATTGGCCAGCGAGCTGGCCGGGAAATTCGTGCTAAAGCCGCCGATGCCGAAGACGCCGACTCCCCAGGTCCAGGGCGAGCAAGGGTCCTTGAGGACAAACGACATGGTCGGCACCGGGGTGATGCCCGGTTCGCCGTCGGTTGATCCTGCCAGGCCGAAGGCCTGCGACGATAGCCTGGTCGTGGGCAACACAAGGCCGAGAGCGACGGTCATTTCCGATTTCGACAGTCCGCTGATCGTGGCTGGATTCCAGGCCAACGCCCCGGCCGAATCGAGCGGCGCCGCGACGGCGGCCCCTCCCATTCCTTGATTCACCGGCCCAACGCCGGTGAGAAAAATGCCCTGAGCCCACGTCGTCGCGGGCCTGCTCAAAGGCGCGCACAGGAACAGGAGCCAGAAAATGCATCCGGCCAGGCGCCGAGGAGCGTACCGCATGCGGGATTCCTTTCCGCGTTGACTCGACCACCGTGTCGAAAGCGCTGCGTGCGAGTCATATCGGTCGCGCGCCAAATCCGCGCCCAGCGGAACAACGAGTACAAACGAAAGAGCTTCGCCCGATGTGCGGGTTCTGCCGGTGCCGTAAAATAGGAGGCTCCCCCGGTCGGCAAATGCTATCACCGCGGCCGAGGAATCACTGGCTGCGAGCCGCGTTGAGATACGCGGGCATCTGAGCGGCGTCCGACACCGCGAGCGTCGGTGCTGGCGCCACGGCGGTTTCATCCAGCATCCGCGCAACTCTAATAATCTCACTTTCCTTATTCAAGAATGCCTCGACGATGTCCGGATCGAATTGCGTGCCCGAACCGTCCAGAACGATCTTTCGCGCCTCCTTGTGACTCATCTTTTCTTTGTAGACCCGCCGCGAGGTCAGCGCGTCATAGACATCTGGCAGAGCGCACAGGCGACCGCAGAGCGGAATCTCATCGCCACGCAGGCCAAACGGGTAGCCCGAACCGTCGTAATGCTCGTGGTGCGTGAACGCGATGTCACGGGCCATCGCCAGATACCGCGCCTCGGGATTCGCTTGCGTCACTGCCCGCAAGGTCTCGCCGCCGATCGTCGTGTGCTGCTTCATGATCTGGAATTCTTCCGGCGTCAAGGGGCCGGGCTTCAGCAGCACCCGATCCGGGATGCCCACCTTGCCGATATCGTGCAGCGGCGAAGTCAGATACAACAGTTGAATGTACTCGCCGTCGATCTCGTCGCGGTATTGTTTCCAACCGGAGAGTTCGTGCGCCAGAATCCGGGAGTATTCGCGCATCCGCTCGAGGTGCAGCCCGGTGTCCTTGTCGCGCGACTCGGCCAGTTTGGCCAGCGTGAAGAGCATCGCGTCGCGGCTCTCCAGAGACAGAATCCGCTCGGCCGCCCGCAATCGCACGCGGAGCTCGTCCGGGTGATACGGTTTGCTCAAGTAGTCGTCGGCTCCTGCTCGCATGCCCTCGACGACGTGATCGATCCCCTCATACGACGTCACCAGCACGATATAGATGTAGCTGTTCCATTGGCGTCCGCGCACCCGCCGGCACAGTTCATCGCCGTTCATCTCGGGCATTTCCCAGTCCGAGACAACGATGCGAAATTCTCCGCTGCGCAGCAGCTCGAAGGCCTGGCGGCCGTTCTCGGCGGTCGTTACGTCATAACCGAACCATGTCAACGAGTCCCTGAGGAACTCGGTGGATACGCGATCGTCTTCGACAACCAAGACACGCATGTCAATTACGCGAAATTAGAGTTTTTGGGAGGTAACCGTCTTTCGATCCGCGGACCTGGCCTCGGTGAATCGGTGCCATTCGCGTTGCAATTCGACCAGGCATTGCGAAGTTTTCTCGCGCGAGCCGTCGTCGGCCGCGAGTCGCAGTTGCGCCGCGCGCGCTTGCAAGCCGATTGCGGCGGCGTTGGCACTGGCACCGGCCAATCGGTGGGCGATCCGGCGGACGGAATTCATGTCGCCATTGTCGAAGGCTTGTTCCAACTCGGCCACTTCCAGGCCACATTGATCTTGAAACAGCGTGAGCATGCGTTCGACGAAATCGAGCCGGTTCATGCAGCGAGTCAGCAGCGCCTTTTGATCGATGACCGACGCCATGTCATTAAGACTGTCCAGAGGCATGGTTTCACCTCACCTGTGCACGTTGGCTCGTTGGACGGATCAACCTCGGTGCCGCGGATGCGCACTGCTCGACCATGCACACCGTTTGGAGCGTCCCGGCGTGTACAACGACCGAGAAATGTTTCCAAAAGCCCGTTCTAAGGAAACTCTAGGTCGGCAACGACTTAAGTCAAACTCTGTGCCCGCGGTGCGGACGCTGCGATCCGTACAATCCTTGACATGCGGTCAAGCCCTACACCCGGATCAGGAAATCGGCTGAAGGCCCGTCTTGCCAGTTCCCGTTTGGTCGCGCGCCACCGTTTCGATGGACGGGGCCACGCCCCCTGTCGGAGCGACAGCCGCCGCGAGCACCAGTGCGCCGAACAACTCGTCGGTCTGAATCGGCTTGGTAATGTAAGCGTCCATGCCGGCCGCCAGGCATCGCTCGCGAACTCCAATCAGGGCATGCGCCGACAAGCCGACGATCGGGATATGCGTACCGCTGGCTTGCTCCAATTCGCGAATCAAGCCGGTGGCAGCCAGGCCGTCCAGCTCCGGCATTTCAACGTCCATGAAGATCAAATCGAACGCTTCTTGTTTGAACATTTCGATCGCTTCGCGTCCGTCGCCGGCCAATTGGACGCTGTGCCCCTCGAGCCCGAGCAGGCCGGCTGCAACCTGCTGATTGAAGGGGCTGTCATCCACCACCAGAATCCGCAGCGGCCGCGTGGCCTTGGCCGGCTTGGCAACATCGTCGGCCGCGGCCCTATCGGAGGATATGCCCAATGCCGAGCGCACGAGCTGCACAAGCTCCGCTGGCTTGATCGGCTTCACGAAGCAGTGCGCCAGCCCGAGCTGACGGCATTGTTCGACCAGCTCCACTCGACCGGCGGGAATGAGAAAGATCAGGGCCAGATCCGGCCGAGCACTTGCGGTTCTCAGCCGGTCGATGATTACAGAGTCGAGCGATTGGGTCGCGCCGATGTCGACGACCACCAGCACCGGCCGTTGATCGACGAGATTGGCAGAACCGTGCATTCGTTCGATGGCCGCCTGCATGCCATCGACGCTCTGGACCTCGCAGCCCGATTCGCCCAGCATCTCGCCATAGACGCGCCGCGCGCTGGTGTTGGCGCTGATCAGCAGAGTCGCCGGTGGCGGGCCTGGCAGCAATTTCGGGCCGTCGGTTTGGGTCTCGGCGATGAACTCCAAGGGAATCGTGAAATGGAATTGGCTCCCTTTGCCCAGTTCGCTCTCGACCCACATCCGGCCTCCCATCAGTTCGACAAGCTGGACGGAGATATTCAGCCCCAGGCCCGTGCCTCCGAACTTGCGCGTGGTCGCGCTGTCGGTCTGTCGGAACGCCTCGAACACGCTGGCCAGCTTGTCGCGCGCGATCCCGATGCCCGTATCCTGCACGACACCATGCACGATTCCCTGCTGACCCGAGCGTGATTCCAAACAGAGGTCGACGACGATTTCGCCTTGTGCGGTGAACTTGACGGCATTGCCGACCAGGTTGACGATGATCTGGCGGACGCGGTTGGGGTCGCCGAGTGCTCCGGACGGGATCTCCGGGGCGACTCGGCAGATCAGTTCCAAGCCTTTGTTCGACGCATTGACCGCCAATAGCCGGGCCGCTTGCACGACGACGTCGCGCAGCGAGAATTCAATCCGTTCCAGCTCCATGCGGCCGGCTTCGATCTTTGACAGATCGAGGATGTCGTTCAAGAGCATGAGCAGCGCGTTGGCGGATTCCTTGACGATGTTGACATAACTGCGTTGCTGGTCGCTCAGCGGAGTATTGAGCACCAATTCGGTCATGCCCAGCACGCCGTTCATGGGGGTGCGAATTTCGTGACTCATGGTGGCCAAGAAGCGACTCTTGGCCTGGTTGGCGTTTTCCGCCGTCTGCTTGGCGGCCAGCAACTGGTCCTCGGCGAGTCGCAATTCCTGGGCGATGCGTTCCAGTTCGCGATTCGAGGCGGCCAGCTCACAGGCGCGGCTTTCCGCGGCGGCGGTCCGATCGGCGACTCGCTGCTCCAACGATTCGTTCAATTGTTGCAACTCGGCGAAGCCCTCGGCGTTTTCCAGCGCCGCGCCGGCGATCGTGGCGATGAAATCGCCGAGCCGCTCCTCGTCGGGCCCGAAGAGATCGCGCACCTGTTCGTGCGTGACGTACAGACAAGCCACGATGCGGCCCCGCACGCGAATGGGAACGCACAAAACCGATCGCTCTCCGGATTCCGCGGCGCTTTGGCCCGTGCCAGGGGCCTGTTCCTCGGTGCATGCAACGGCGCGCCGGGCCTGCAGCGCGCGCTCAACCAGCGTGGTATTGACCAACACGTCGGACTGGCCGGCCACGATATGCGGTTTGGCGTCTTTGGCATCGTCGTCGATGGAGAGGACCAGGCAGTGCTCGCCGCGGAGCAGGCGCAGCGCGGCAGTTCGAGCCGCTTCATGAATGGCCGAGGCGGCCAGAGCCGAGGCGATTTTTCGTCCCGAGTCGAGAACCGTGTCGAATCGATCGACCAGGGAGAGGCTGCCCGTGTCGCGAGACGCGGCACGCGCCGCGTCGGGCGCGATTGCGTTGAGTTCCGCCAGCAGCGCCTGGGCCTCGTCCAACCAACCGTCGGCGCCGGGCCAATCGGCTTCGCGCCCGATCCGCGCCATTGCCATCAGCGTCTGCGCCTGTTGATGGCGTTGCTGCAATTGCCTGGCCACGCGCAAACTCTTTTCGAACACGCGGCGGGACTTTGACAACCGCCCCCGCATCGCCAGCACCGAGGCGTAGTCGCGCAGCGACTGGGCCAAATCGTTGCGGCACAACCAACTCGCGCGCAGAGCCCGGCGAACGGCCTTCTCGCTCTCACGTATGCCGGCATCGCGCCGCAAGGGCGTGTATTCGCGGGTTTGTTCCGCTTCGATCCGGCGGGCCGTGGCTGCCCAAACCACGGAGGGAATGGTGTAAGCATTTCTCACGCCCGCGGCAGCCGAGATGTCGGCTCCCTGTTCGAAGACTTCGACAGCGCGTTTGAAATTTCCCTGGGCGTAGTGCCGCAAACCGTCGGCCAGCAGCACCTGTGTCGTCCCCTGGGCGTCGGTCCGCTTTCGCGTCAGTTCGAGTTCAAGAATGTCGGTGGGAAGCGTGCCGCCGGTTGCGCGGGCCCAAACTTCGAGAATGATTCCCGAGGCTTGCTCATCACCCAACTCGACGCCGGACTTATAGTTGAGTTGAGCCTCTTCGACCGCGCCCTGCAGGTCGCCGAGATGATAGAGCGAAGCGGCGATCTGAAACCTGGCCATGTGCACGAGCCAGTAATCGCCCATTCGTTCCAAGAGACGAACGGCCATCCGGCACTTTTCCACGCATTCTTCGAACCGAGACGCGGCGTAGAGCGTGATGCCGTAAAACGCCAATGACTGTCCCTGCCCCCAAGGATCGCCCAGATTTTTTCGCAGCTCGAGCGAGCGCTCGGCGTAGGCGATTCCGCGGCCGAACGCGCCGACCAAAGTCATTGCCGGCGCGTGGTCGGACCAGGCTTGGGCCAACTCGCGGCTGGGCAAATAGCGCTCTCCCAAATTGAGGCCCCGCAAATGGGCCCACAGCGCCAGTAATTTGCTCCGCGAGTACCAGCAGCCATGAGAAAGATAGCTCAACAGTCGAATGGCCAGACGTTCGGCATCGTTCGGCTGGCGCGGAACGCGATGGAGAAAAACCGAGGGCAAACCCGTGTGAAGCAATTGCACGAGTCCTTCCCAAAGGAACACGACACAGGCCAGCCAGGTCGAGCGCGGCACGAATCGACCCAAGAGGCGCAAGCCGGAGTTGAAGTCGTCGATGGCGGTGGACATGTCGCCGCGCTTGAATGCCAACTCGCCCAGCTTTCCAAGAATCTGAGCCTTCGCATAGGCGCCTTGCGCGAGCCCCGCGGCCGACTTGAACATCTCACCGGCCGCATCATATCGGCCTCGCAGCATGAGTGCGTCGCCTAGCCCTTCGACAATCTGAAAGTTCATCGCCTCGGTCTTTGCGCCCCGCAGGGCGATCCGATATTGCTGCTCGGCCAATTCCAAGGCATGCTGCGCACGGGCTCGTTCGGCTGCCTTGAGCGCGAATGGCAGCGCCGACTCGCTGTCGCCCGCCGCGTCGAAGTTGTAGGCCAGTTCGGATACGCTGTCGGGCGAGTGTTCCAGCAAGTAGTTGGCCGCCCTGCGATGCAACGATTGTCGCCGCACCAGGTCCATGCGTTCCAGCGCTGCCGATCGGATCTTATCGTGCACGAAGACGCAATGCGCACCGTCCGGCCGCATCCAAACGAGTTGCCGCTGGCGGGCTTCGTCCAGCGCCGCAACGGCCTCTCCGGTCGAGTGACCGATGAGCCGCGAAGCCATCTGCAGATCGAATTCCTTGCCGAGAACCGCGCCGGTCGACAGCAACTCGATGGTTGCAGCCGGCAGCAGATCGAGCCGCCGGGCAAGAAACGACGCGGCACGACTGGACGAACCGACGTCGGCGATCGCGGTCGCTTCAATCCCCCAGCCGTCGGCTTGCGGGAACAGGGCCCCGCTTTCGACAAAACCGCGGAGCACCGCCGAGGCCATGAACGGACTGCCTTCGGCCAGTCGGTCGATCATTTCGGTGATGGTATCCGGCAGCGGGCCGGCCATGGATTCGACCAGTTGTCGAACCTCGGCCGCCGCCAGAGGTGGAAGCCGCAAGTGGGTGACGCGGTCGATCTTGCGCAACAGATGGTCCGGTGCCACCTCCTCGGCGCGAAACGCGGCCACGACCAGCAGATGCCGCCGAGTACTTCGTGAATTGGAATCGTCGGCATGCCAGCGGCGGATCAACTTGTAAGCCAACTCGTCGGCCCATTGGCAATCATCGATAATGACCAGCACCGGCCGATCCGCCGTGCCCAGCGCGTCGAGAAACCTGGTCAGCGCCAGGATCGTGCGCGCCTCGCCCGTTTCCTCCGGCGCCATCACGTCGGCGGATCGTTCGTTGAAGATCGTCGACAAGCCCGGCAGCGCCGCGGCGATCGCCTCGCGGTATTCGCTCAACCGCGTTTGCAAGGTCTTGGCCAAATTGGGCCGCGAGCGGGCCGCGGCCAGAACGCCCTCCACGATGCCGTCAAGCAGGCGAAACGGCTGCTGTGCCACTTCGCTGGTCCCCTGGCCGCGGAGCACCCAAAAACCCTCGCGCGCCGCGCGCCGCGCCGTCTCTTCCAACAGCCGCGTCTTGCCGCCGCCGGATTCACTTTCCAACAGGACCAGGCCGCCGGTGCCTGCGCGCGCCTTGCCGATTTCCAAGTCCAGCGCCCGCACTTGCTCGACACGCGCGACGAAAGAGGGCTCGGTCAACGTGGCGCGCTTGTCGCGCGCGCCGATCACCACCGGCGGGTCGGCATCGCCGCGACTGATGCCCGCGGCGATCGCTTCCAAATCGGCCAGCGCCGCTTCGGCGGATTGATAGCGGTCGCGGGGATCTTTTTTCAGCAACCGATGAATCAACTCCTCGAGGGCCCTGGGCGCAGCCTGGCCGGCGGCTCGCAATTCGGGGACCGGCGCCGTCATGTGCTCGAAGAGAATCGTGCCCACGGTATCGCCGCGGAAGGGCGGCTGGCCCGTCAGGCAATGAAACAATACGATCCCGGCCGAATACAAGTCCGACGCGGCCGTCAAATCATGTTCGATGGAGCCGGCTTGTTCGGGCGAGGCGTAGCGCGCGACTTCGAGCGTGTGGCTGCCCAGCGGGTCGTCGGTTTCGACGGGCCGGATCGGGCCGAAATCCACCATGGTTACGCTGTCGACCGGTCCCTGCGGGTTGATGATGAGGTTGGCCGGACGCACGCTGCGGTGCAGAATCCGATGGCCATGCAGATCGCGCAGCGCCGAGAGCAGCGCGCGACCGACCATGAGCGTCTCGGCGATATCGAGCCTCCCCGCGCTAAGGCGCCGTGCGAGAGAGCATCCCGGAATATACCGTGAAATCAGCCAAAAACAGTTCTGTTCGCGGCCCGCATATAAGACGCGGGCAAACGACTGGCTGTCGACGCGGCCCAGAAGATTCGCTTCGTACTCCAGCCGCATCAGCGCGCCGGGAGTGAGCGCCGACTCCGGAATGGCTTTGACGACAACGTCGTTTCCGGTCTCATTGTCGTTGGCCAAATACGTGTGATCGCCTTGGCTGGCGCGCAGAGATCGCTTCAACGCGAAGCGTCCGGCGACAACTTGTCCAACGATTGCCGCGTCGGAGGCGTCGTGCGACGCGCCGGGTCCCAAGTTTGTCGCTAGCGGTTGTGTCATTTGTAGCGATTAATCCGGCTGGCGGGAGTCGTGCGGTAATCTGCGAGCGTCGCAAGCACGCTCATAACACGCGCAGCGCCAATGGCTTGGCGCGCGACGCCTTGTCTCGATTGCGCCGCAAAGTTTTCCTAATCGATTCACGAGGACGATAGGCGCAATAAACCTAATAAAAAACCCTAGCTCGCTATGGACCGTCCGGCGGACAGTGATATAACCGATTCTTGAGCGATTTTTCCTGAGCGCTTGCGCGAAGGGATGAATGTTTCGCGCGTGTCGGTTACTCCGCCAGTACCGATGCGAACCCCGCGGACATCGCGCGGCTCTCAAGTCACTTCAAGGGAGTAATCACATCACTGGGGTGCCTCATGAAGAAGCTGCGCATGGACTCGTCGGAGGAGATCCATCCTCCGTTGTTCGAGATTTCCTGGGAGCAAGACCGGCAATTCCGCATGGATCCCGCCACCGTCACCGCGCTGCTGCGCGAGCAGGTTCCGGTCCTGGACTTCGTCAAATGGGCCGTTACTTCGATTGAACCCGGCGCGACCCAGTCCGTGTTGCCGCTCAATCCGCAGTCCACGAATCAGCACTTCACGCACCAGGCGGCGCTGTGCGTGCTGGCCGGCGATTACACGGGCGGGACCGCGCTGGCCTCGCTGTTGTCGGGTTGGCCGGTGGTCGGCGTGCATCCGGTAAGTTCGCCCCAGTCGGTGTCGATGTGGCTGTTGCGGGTCGAGATCAAATACCTTCGGCCGAGCGTCAGCGACTTGGTCGTGTCGGCGCGCATCGATCCCGAGTTGCACGATCGCATTCGGAAACGGTTTATTCTTGGACAGGCGGTGATCGAGTCGATCCCCATCGAGTTTCGCAACGGCGACTCCCTGATCGCTGAGGCGACGTTGACTTATTTCGCGCGCCAGTCCGATCGACTGCGGTCGGACGGCATTTCCGCATGTCGGGTCAATTCGTTGTACGAGCTGAAGCTCACCTCGTCCGCCGAATTGATCGCCGGAGTACGGGCCAGCGAAAACGGGCGACTATTCCATGATGAATATGCGGCACAGATGGCCGGGCAGCACGGCATGGCCCTGGCCAAGCGGTTTTGCGAGCGTTCGCCACAACTGGGCGGCATGGTGGCCGCACGCACCTGGCATCTTGACACGGCGCTGGCGAATTTCATTGCCTCGGGCGGGCGTGATATCGCGATCGTGGGAGTCGGCTGCGACATGCGGCCGTTCCGCCTGCCGTTGCCGGAGGGTACGCGCGTTCATGAATTGGACTTTCCCACGACACTGGCCGAAAGAGGCCGCAGGCTGGCTCAATTAGGCCTCGTCGAGCCTGCGGGAGTTACACGGTGCCAGATCCCCATCGACCTGCGGACGATGCCGCTGGCGCCGGTCCTGGCCGAGCATCTGGATCGAGACGCGCCGCTGTTTATCGCCTGGGAGGGCATGAGCATGTATTTCCAGGAACGCGAAGTGCGCCAAATCCTGGAAGGCATGATGCCCGTGCTGCAACACCCTGATAGTTTGCTATGGGTCGACCTGGTCGATCGGCTGGCGATCGAACATCCCGAGGAGTTTCCCGAGTCGGTGCGCAATTTCATGCGCGGCATGCAGATTCTTGGTGAACCCTTCACATTCGGTCCAGACTCCATCGTGGACTTCATGCATAGCGCCGGATTGCGCTCGCTGGAGGTTGTCCCGTCGGACGTTTGCTTGCGCGGAAGAAAGGATCCGGTCTACGCGATCTACAAATTCTGCGTGGCGTCGGCGGAGAACGGCTCGGTCGCCGAAACTCCAGCCACGTTTCGCAAAACGCGGATCGATAGGAAGTCTCGTGTGCCGGCACGGCGCCACGCGCCTGGCACGGATCCGCGCGAGTCGCCGCGCGTCGTTCCGCGAGTCGAACTGCACGAACGACCCCATAAGCATCCGCAGCCGTAAGCCCGGACACCGCCTCAAAATCGTGCGGCGATGCTTTGGACGAGCGGAGCAAGCGTCGGTTGCGAAACTGCTGGCCGTATGCCTCCCCTCACAGGTGAAGCGATCGTGGCAGACCTCTATGCGAACATGTCCAATATCGGTTCCCCCCACGGCACTTGGACCGCGGCACGGCTTCGGTCGTTGCTAGCCGAACGATCTTAGTTCCTTGCATGCAAGGGGAGTATTATAGTACAAACCTGGCAACGAACTCACACGATACTCCCGTGGGGATTTCGCTCGCGATATGGCCGGTGTTTGGATGCCAGAACGGCGTTTCAAGGCTGCGCAGATGTCGCGGCCGCCAGTGCGTTGGCGCGGCGGGTAGCCCGCGAGTCTTGTCCGCGAAATGACGGCTCTCTCCCGATGAGTAACTCATGGGCAAGAATAACCGGGAAACGCCGCAAGCTTCACCCGGCGATCGCCGTCTGGGCCCGGCTAAGCCCACCCGCGTGCGATTTCAGGTGCTCGCACTGGGTTGCAGCCTGGCACTGTTGACGTACATCCACCGGCAGGCGTTTGTCAGAGCCATGCCGGAGATCAAAAACGATCTCGACCTCAACACCGAACAGATGGGTTATTTGGCCGCCGCGTTCTTGGTGGCCTATGGCATCTTCCAAGTGCCTTGCGGCCTGATCGGCGATCGCCTTGGAGCGCGGCATCTGCTCACGATCCTGGTGCTCGGTTGGTCGCTGCTCACCGGCGTCGCCGCGCTGACTGGCGTCGTGCCGACCGGCGTGGGATGGCAGTTTTCTTTTCTTCTCGCGCTGCGTTTTCTCTTCGGCATCTTTCAAGCCGGGGGCTTTCCGGTTTGGGCTCGCGTGATGGCCGATTGGATCCCGGTGTCGGAGCGAGGGTCGGGGCAGGGGACCGTCTGGATGTTCAGCCGCGTGGGCGGCGCGCTGAGTCCGTTTCTGTTCCTCTGGTTGTTTCAATACTTCGGGACCTGGCGGACGCCGCTGTGGGTTCTGGCGGGACTTGGCCTGGTGTGGTGCGCCGTGTTCTGGCCCTGGTTTCGCAACCGGCCCGAGGACATGCCGCAGGTCAACGCCGCCGAACGCGAGCTCATCGCATCGGGGCGTGAGGCCGCGGTGGCGCAGCGTGGGCCCGTCCCGTGGCGCAAGCTGTTCACGTCGCTGAGCGTCTGGTCGTTGTGTTTGATGTATGGATTCGTCGGTTTTTCGGGAAATTTTATTACGAATCTGCTGCCCCTTTATCTAGCGGACAATCGGAAGCTGACGCCCGAAACAACGACCTGGCTGGCGGGACTGCCGCTGGCGTTTGGCGTTGTCTCGTGCGTGCTGGGCGGATTCCTGTCCGATTTTGTATCCCGTCGCTGGGGCAGCCGGAAATGGGGCCGGCGCCTCATTGCTTCGGTGGGACTTGCTCTGGCCGGTTTGGCGTTGCTGGCCGTCCCCTGGGTCGAGGCGGTCTGGCTGCTGGCGCTATTGTTGAGCGCGTCCTTTTTCTTCAACGATCTGAGTATCGGTCCGGCCTGGGCCGCATGCGCCGACGTCGGCGAGCATTATGCCGGCACGATCAGCGGGGCCATGAACATGATCGGCCAATTCGCCGGCGCCGCCGGCATGGCGCTTGCCGGCGTGCTCTTGCAGCGGGGACACGCCGAGCTGCTGTTCATTGTTTTCGCGGGCAGCTACGCGTTGGCGGCCGTTTGCTGGTTCGGAGTCGACGTGACCAAGCCGATCGGCGGCCCCGATCCGGCATCCTCGATCGTAAAACCGGCCCTGACGCCTGTGCGATAGTCGCACTGCGGCGGCGACGACCTGCTGGCGAATGGATGGTCTGGCACTGGTTCTGCTGGACGTGCGGGAATGTTAGCATAGTAGGCGCCGCCGGAGCATCTTGACCGGGTCGATGTTGTTTTTCGCGTGTGGAAACCATGATCATCGCGCTGCACAGCCTTGCGACCGCGCACGCTGACCTGCTGACGGGCATCGAAATCGGTAAGAAGACTGGCTATGCGGGCATCGAGATCAGCAACGGCAAGCTACAAAGTTGCCTCGCGCAGGGTTACGATCTGGAAGGTCTGCGCGTGTTGTTCGAAGACTTGCCGCTGGTAGGACTTTCGTACGTCCAAGACATCGAGCGGCAAGAGCCGCGGCAGTATGCGTCGCTGCTGGAAGAGTGCGAAGCGCTGTGTCGTGTCGCCGAGCGACTCGGGTGCCCGATGATCCAGTTGCTCACCGGCCCGCTGGATCCGACCGGCGCGTACCAGGGGCTGCGCGGGAAGCCGTGGCCCGAGATGCGTAAGTTGACGGCCAAAAACCTAGCCGCCCTGGCCGACATTGGCCAAGCGCATCGCGTCAAGTTCTATCTCGAGGCCCTGACGTTCACGCCGCTCAACCGGCTCGATCAGCAACTCGAACTTTTGGAAGCAACGGCTCGCGACAATGTCGGATTGGTTCTGGACTTTTATCATCTGTGGGACAGCGGCACCCGGCCCGATGAAATCGCCCGCCTCAACAAAGACGTCATTTTTTGCGTCGACTTCTGTGACTCGCTCGATCGTTTTGGAGAGGGAGGCGATGCCCAGCAGCGTGGGCGCGACGTCTGGACCGGAGGCGGCCGCATTCCCTTGAAGGAATGGGTCGACGCAGTAAGGGCTACGGGATTCGACGGCATCTGGCGATGCGAGCTGTTGAGTCCCACGTATTGGAAGCTGGACCCGTGGAAAACCGCTCGCGATCTCAAGACGTTCTTGGAATACTTGCTCGTATAGCGGCTGCAAGAAACTCAGGCAAAGGAATCAACAAAAATGCCAGGACCCGGAATGGAACTGATCGGCGAGGAAGAGATTGCCGAAGTCCTCGAAGTGTTGCGCGGCGGGTATTTGTTTCGCTACGGGATCTCGCTCGGATCCGAGGTCGATCCGCGCTTCAAAGGAAAAGTCTACAAAGTCGAGGAAGAGATCGCGAAATATTGCGGTCTGCGCTACGCGGTGGCGGTCAACTCCGGCACGTCCGCGCTGCTGACCGCGTTGGCCGGGCTGGGCATCGGTCCAGGGGACGAAGTGATCGCGCCGGGCTACACGTTTATTGCCAGTTTGTCGTCAATTATTTACGCCCGCGCCATTCCGGTGCTGGCCGAGGTGGACCGCACGTTTAATCTGGATCCTCACGACGTACGAGCCAAGATCACTCCGCGGACGAAGGCCATCATGGCGGTGCACATGATGGGCAACCCGGCACGCCTCGACGAGCTCAAGGCGATCGCGGAAGACCATGATCTGCTGCTGATCGAGGACGCCGCCCAGGCGTTTGGAGCCACGTACAAGGGCCGTCCCGTGGGCTCGATCGGCGACGTCGGGGCTTTCAGCTTCAACGTGTACAAGACGATCACTTCCGGCGATGGCGGAATGATCGTCACCGATGATGAGGAGGTATTTCGCCGCTGCTTCGCGTTCCACGATCAGGGGCACGCACCGCTGCGGACCGGCGTGGAAATCGGCGAGCGCCCCTTCATCGGCCTCGATCTCCGCTTCACGGAATTGCAGGCCGCGGTACTTTTGGCGCAATTGCGCAAGCTGCCGCGGATCGTGAACCATCTGCGAACCAACAAGAAACGCTACAAGGAGATCATCGCCGAGGTGCCCGGACTTGAGTTTCGCGAACTGACGGATCCCGAAGGGGACTGCGCGACCATGCTGACCGTGATCCTGCCCAACGAACCGATCGCGCGAAGTCTGGCTAAGGATCTGGGCACCAAGGTGGCGGCCGACGCCGGATGGCATGTCTACAGCAACATGGAACAGATTCTCGAGCAACGTACCGTCACGCCACAGAAATGCCCCTTCACGTGTTCGCCCTATACGTCGCAGGGGGGCGACATGCGGTATTTCAAGGGCATGCTGCCGCGGACCGACGCCTTGTTGGCTCGCTCGCTGAATATCAGCATCGGCGTATCGGATCCGGGCCTGAGCTCGGGCTTTGGCGTCACGATGCGAGATGGATTAGACGTGGTGGAAGAGCGCGCCGTTCGATTCCGCGACCTGGCCAACAAGTACATGAGGGGCAAGAGCGTGGCCGGCGTTGCGACGGGGCCACGACCATGAACCGCTTGCGGTTTGGAGTTTTGGGGACGGGTCGCGTGGTTCGCGATTTTCACTTGCCAGCACTGGCCGCGAATTCCTGCGCGCGGGTCGTGGCGATCGGCAATCACCAGGCGGCGTCGCTTGGGCCGCTGGCACGTGAATTCCAGATTGAAAAAACCTACACCGATTTCGATATGATGGCTCGGGATCGCGAAATCGACGTGGTCATCAACGCGCTACCCAACTATTTGCACTCGCCGGTCACGATTTCAATGTTGCAGCATGGCAAGCACGTGCTGTGCGAGAAGCCGATGGCCACGACCGTTTCGCAGGCTCAGGCCATGGCCGCGGCGGCGGACACGGTTGGACGACAACTGATGATCGCGCACGTATGGCGATCGAATTTGGAAGTTCGGTGGCTGCGCGAGATTGTCAGATCCGGCGCGATTGGAACCGTGACCAAGGCAAAAGCCCACGCGATCGTGGCCGGCCGGGGGCCCGAAGCGGACAGTTGGTTTGTTCGCCGAGAAATGTCTGGCGGAGGCGCGCTGGCGGACGTGGGGATTCACGGCATCGATACGTTATCGTTTCTGTTCGACGATCGTTTGAATCCGGTGAAAGTAACGGCCCGGACCACCAACACTCAGCGGCCTCTGGAGGTCGAAGACACCGCCAGCGTCGTGATCGAATATGACAATGGACTCGTGGCCGAGCTCGAAGCAGGCTGGTACCACCCCAAAGCCTGTAGTCCACATGGCGCTGTCGAACTGTTCGGAACCGCCGGCAATGCGCGCACGCTTCCGGCGCGCTTGGAGTACCATGCTGGAGATGTCCGCCGAGCGAGTGTTCCTTCGTTTGGCGTGCACGAGTCCCCTATCGATTTGCCGATGTACGCGGCGCAGATCGACGACTTCGTGACTTGCGTCCTGGAAGATCGGCAGCCGGCTTGCGGCGGACATCAAGGGGTTCGTAACATGATCGTGCTGGAAGCGGCCTACGCGGCGGCCCGCGGCGGATCGAGCGTTTCGCTGGCGAGCTGCGGCTTGCGTCGCGGCCGCCCGGCCACGGCGTAGCGGCCCAATACAATGATCAAGAACAGCGTGAAGTTTTTCGACTGCAACGGCGCGTTCGGTCCCTATCGCACGCGCGTGTTCCGGTACGCGCGCACCGCGGACGAGTTGATCGAGGAGATGGATTTTGCGAATATCGAGCGGACGCTGGTCTACCATACGGCGATGCGTTTCGATCATCCAAGCATCGGCAACGAACTGGTTCTGGCTAAGACCGCCGGCCAGCCCCGGCTTCTGCCCACTTGGGCCCTGCTTCCCAGTCAAACGGCCGAGCAGCCGACGTTGGACGTGCTGTTGCCAGCGATGCGCCGGCATGACATTCACGCGCTGCGGTTGTTTCCCGACGATCATCGCTACTTTCTCGACGCGACCACCTGGGCGGATCAAATGGCCGTTTATCAGGAACGGCGGATTCCACTGTTCGTCCGGGCCAGTCTCGATAAAATCGCGCGGCTGCTGGAATCGTTCCCCAATCTGATTGTCATCACCGGCAGCCAGGGAAGTAATCCTCTGGACCGTTACGCCTGGCCGTTGGTCGAGAAGTATCCCCATCTGATTTTCGAAACGTCCGGCTACCTGGTCGACGGCGGGATTGAAGAGTTTTGCCAGCGCTATTCGGCCACGCGATTGATTTTCGGTTCGGGATTTCCGGACAATAGCAGCGGGGCGGCCATGCTGGCCCTGGCGCAGGCCGAGATATCCGATTCCCAGCGCCAGGCGATCGCCGGCGACAATCTCAGCCGGCTTCTGGCGGAGGCGATTCTGGAATGAACCCATCTCCCATCGCGCAAGAATATCTCGATCACGGACACTCGAGCAGTTGTCCCATTATCGACATGCACGGGCACGTGGGACCGTTTTACGGTTGTTTTCTTCCCTCATCGCCGTTGGATCGCATGCGACATCGGCTGAAGCGCTGCGGGGTCCGGCGGATCGTCTGTTCTCACCATTCCGCCTTGGCCTGCGATGTCGAGCGCGGAAATGCCCTCATGAGCGAAGTGGTGACCGCGCATCCCGATGAATTCCTGGGGTACTGGGTGATCAATCCCCATTCGCCAGAAATCACGGCCCGAGATTTGCGCGACTATCGTACTCACACCGGTTTTGTCGGGCTCAAGTTCTGGCCCGACTATCATCTGGTGCCGGTGACTTCGCCCAAGTACGCTCGGGCCCTGGAGTATGCCGACGAACATGGTTTGCTCGTGTTGGTTCATACGTTTGGCGAGAGTCCGTTTGACGCGCCCGATTTGCTTGCGGAAGTGGGCCAGCGATATCCCAAGGCCCGATTTCTGATGGGGCATTCAGGATACGGCGAGTGGGAGAAGTCGGTGGCGATAGCTCGCGATCTGGCCAATGTGTACCTCGATCTGACGAGCGTCGTGCAGGCCATTGATTTTTCGCAAATGCCCGGTGGCAGCCTGATGCCGCACGCACCGAGCCTGTCTCCACACGTCAATGGCCTGATCGAGTACATGGTCCAGACGGCCGGCTCGAAGAAGGTGGTCTTTGGCAGCGACCTGCCGTGGTACAGTCAACATTATCATGCCGGCGCCGTCCTGTTCGCCCGCATCTCGGACGAGGCGCGACACGATATACTGCATCGCAACGCCGAGCGGCTGTTGGGACGCCACCTCGATCGATGAGACCATCCCGGCGGCGGCATTTTTCGTTACCGCACCCAAACATTAAAGCGGAGAGAGTTTTTTGAACGACACGACAGAACGCCTTAAAGTGGTCCTGGTCGATCTCGACGGACATGCGGTCCCCGACTGGGTTTGCCAAGACCTCAAGCGCGAGGGGATCGAACTGACGATCGCGCCGTGCAACACGCGCGCCGATCTGGCGGCCAACGCCGCGGATGCCGACGTGGTCTGGATGTTCGGCGGCAGCCGCATCTTGACAAACGGCAACCTTGCGGCCGTTCCACGGTGTTGGGCCATCGTTCGCACCGGCAGCGGCACCGACAATGTGCCGGTCGACGAGGCAACCAGCCGGAAGATCGTGGTCGCCAATACTCCGGCCGCGTTCAGCGACGCGGTCTCCGACCATGTGATCGCGCTTTTGTTTGCCGCCGCGCGGAGGATCGCCGAGCTGGATCGAGGCATGCGTCTCGGCCGCTGGGATCAAGCCACGGCGATTCCGTTGAATTCGGTTCAAGGCCGGACATTATCCCTGGTCGGCTTCGGCCATATCGCTCGGGCGGTCACGCGCAAGCTCAGCGGGTTTGAGATGAACGTGCTGGTTCACGATCCCCTGGTGCGAGCCGAGACGATCGTCGAGCACGGGGCCAGGCCGGTTAGTCTCGAGGCGGCACTTGCCGAGGCGGATTACCTCTCGCTGCACTGCCCACTCACGCAACAGACCAGGCACCTGATCGGAGAACGCCAACTGCGGTCGATGAAACCGACTGCGGTGCTAATAAACACGTCGCGCGGGCCGGTCATCGACCAGCGATTTCTGCTGCAGGCGCTTAGCGAGGGCTGGATCGCCGCGGCGGGGCTCGATGTGTTCGAGGAAGAACACCTCGGGACGAATCATCCGCTATTGCAGCTTGATAATGTCGTCCTGACGCCTCACTGCGCCGGCTACTCGGCAAACGGCGTGGAACTTCGCTGGCGAATGTCGTTGGAAACCATCGTGGCGTTGGCCCACCGGCGTTGGCCTCCCTCGTGCGTGAATCCGGATGTAAAGCCGGCTCGAGAATTGTCTCGCTGAGGACTTCAGCAGGCTTGAATTCTTCGCACCAGTTCAGCTCATGAGGGTGACGATTTCCATGCCCGGCTTGATCTTGCCGCCTCGCACTACCGAGGCCATATAGCCGCAGCGCCCCACCAGGATATCTTTGAGACGAACGTCGATCGCGTCGAGCACATAGCAGGGCTTGCGGGCCTGTTCGAGCCGCAACACCACGTCGCCGATCTTCAAGAGCGTGCCCGGCGCCATGCCCTGAACGGAAAGTCCAACCGCCGCGAGATTCTCGCCGAGCATCCCGGGCTGAAGATCAAAACCCTCGTCTCGAAGCTGGTCGAGGATCTCGACGTCCAACAGGCTCAGGGCCCGATCGGGGCGAATGTGTTTCTCGTGGGCATGGCCATCGCCGACGAGGCCCGTCATGACCACTTGGACCTCGGCCAGAGGCCGTTTGGGGATTCCGCCTGAGGAGATGCACGACGCGACCACTCGCGCAGTGGCGCCGGGCCGGGTCAAAAACGTCTCGTCCTGGGCGGCGTAGGATTGCTCAATCGTGCTCACGGTTTCCTCTTCTTGAAGATCGGACAAGTATTCTGGTGACGCCGGCCGGGAATCTCAAACGTTCAGCAAACAACCGCTGCACTCTTCGGGGCGTTCCACGGTGCTCGGGCCGACTTGGCCCGAGGTTGCCGAGACGCCCAAGAGCGACCGCTCGGCGGGAACCAGCGCCGACAGAAGTTGCGACACGGCGTCGTAAAAGCCTCCGGGATCCTGCAAACTCAGCAACCGCGCGAACGTAGGCAGCCACCACGCCAGGTGCTCTTGCAGGAATGTCTTTTGTGCGTTGCGGCAGACGCCGCGCCGCGCAAGGCGATCGACGTGGCTGCTCTCTGCCGCCGCTCGTTCGAGTCCCAGCAGAAAGGCCATGAATTCCAGCTCCAGGGCGACGTGGTCGGGGCGCTCTGGATGCGCCGTCGATGGTTCAAGCCCAAACGCATGGTAAAAACCGGCGATGTCGGCCAGCCCGTGCGAACGCTGAAAAGTAAACTTGCTGTTGACGTACTCGGTTTCGTACGGAGGACAGTTGCCCGACACCAGCAATCCAAACGTTTGTTCGTAAGCGGCATTGAAGGCCTCGGGGGTGGCCGGCAGTTTGGCCACCACCGCGGCCGGGTCGAGATCGGCCAGCGGGCGTTCTCCCAGCCCCAAATCGTGGGCTTCAGCCGCCGGCTCGCCTCGCAACAGGGCGGCTGCCTCGGCCGCTGCCGCCGCGATCGCCGGATTCGCGAGCTGTCGCCACGTGCCGTAGCGCGGGTCGGCCAACGCCAGCGCCGCGAACCGGTAAAGCGACTGTCGAGCCAAACCCAGTGGCAGGTCAAACGCCTGGCCATCCGACTGCCGCGGCTCCGCGGTCATGCTTTGATTCATCGTCGACGCCTGGGTTAAATGCTGTTGGAAAGCAACGGATTGTCAAATCGAATTCACGTGCGATTCGGCCGGCCGCTCGAAGGTCGGTTCTTCGATCGTGACGCGGACCACCTCTTCACCGAGCTTGTTGAATCCCAGCACGGTGTCGTTGTAAAGCTCCTGAACTTTCGTCTCGCCCGAGGGCATCGTCACTTCTAATTCGCCGACTTTCGGGCCTTCTTCGATCTCGTAGCGGAAGATGATTTGTTGATTGGCGCGGAACAATTGCAGTACGGCCAGCAGTTCGCGATCAGGACAACTGTACTGCTCGATCGCATGATCGACGCCCGGGCCGAACATTTGGATCAAATAGTTGCGCGGCACCCAGCGTGGCGGAATGTAGTAGCCGTTGGGTTCGGTGCCGAACTGCGGATACAGGGGCAGGGCCACCTGCCGCTGGCGAATCAAATAGTGCAACGGATTCTTGGGATCGTCGGCCCAAGTGCCATCGGGATTCTTTTTCACCAGGCCTTGCAAGCGGATTTTTCCCACGCAGGCTGCCATGCAGCGGGTCTCGGCCGGCGCGCCGGTCGGGCTGATCGTGGGATCCTTGCCCTCGATCCGGGGAAAACAACCCACGCACTTCTCGCTGGTCCGCGTCGTGGGCCGGTACATGGCCTTCTTGTACGGGCAGCCTTCCACGCATTTGCGATAACCGCGGCACCGGCTTTGATCGATCAGCACGATCCCGTCTTCGGGCCGCTTGTAGATCGCCTGCCGCGGGCACGACGCCAGGCAGCCCGGATAGGTGCAGTGATTGCAGATCCGTGCCAGGTGAAAGAACCATACTTTGTGTTCGGGCAACTGGGCCGAGCCGCCGTACTGACCGTCGCTTTGCGATTCGCCTCCGGCGGCCGTATCTTCGTGGATGTTCGGGTGCCGCCATTCGTCATCGGTCGGCAGATAGCCCAGCGCGGCCTGCGGGCCATCGGGCCCCGGACGTTGTTCGGCCGCCTCGAAGATCGTCATGCCGCCGAAGGTGCCGTAGGGCTTGTTCTCGGGCTCTCGTTCTGAAATGTTCCAGGTTTGTTTGCCGGGGTTGGCCTGTTCGAGCATATTGAGCAATTTGCTGTCCCAATTCTGGGGATAACCGCCGAACGGCTTGCTCTCGACATTATTCCACCAGAACAGTTCCTGTCCCTTGGAAAAAGTCCAGGTGCTCTTGCAAGCCATCGTGCAGGTTTGGCAGCCGATGCACCGATTGGGGTTGAAGACGAAGGCAAATTGCCACTCGGGATAGTGAGCCTCGTAGGGATAGCTCATGTCGCGTCCGAGTTGCCAGTTATAGACCTCAGGCATGGTCGGCTCTTCCTTTCGCTGCCGCGGACAGATCAATCTGAACCAGCCGCTCCGAGGGTGGAACGCTGGCCGTGGTCTTCGTGCGCACGATGCCCACTCGGGCAAGCATCGCGATCAAACGCCGTCGCAATGCTTCCTCGCCGTAGTGCAGCCACAGGCCGTGGGCGGCCACATAGAACGGATCGCGGAACAACGCCAGTTGCGCATCGAGCCCCCAACCCATCCGCGCATACTCTTCGACCAGCAGCCGCAGCATCAGCTCGGGATCGCCCGGCACCTCGACTGCGAACAGGTTCATCGGATCTTCAGGTTCCACCGGCCGGGTCGCCGGGTGGACTTTCGGAACGAAGGCGCCGCGGGAGGGTTCCACGTCGATTTACTCCTCAATCCGGGTCAAGGCTCCGGTCAAATAAAGTTGATTTTGCGGGCTCGTGGCCGAGGGGCCATAGCCGGTCGTGGCGGGTTTCCACAGGCCCTTGCCGCCCAGCCCGCCGTCCTCGGCCTTGGTGATGCGGACTAACGTTTCTTTGGGAACGGTGTTGATGGCGTGGTTGTCGACGTCGGCGCCGAAGGTGAACGCCATCACGCCCGTTCTCTTGTGAAACAGCGTGTCCGTCTGATGCATCGGCATCATCCAGTTTCGGGTGATGCTTTGGTGCGAGCCATAGCGATAACTGGCCTGGTATCCGGTTCCGGCCGCCAGCGCGCGGCCGTCGGGGCGCGACTCGTGGGCCTTGACGGAGCGTTCGGTGGCGATCCAGCCGGTGTGTTTCATGATCGAGAAGTTGAAAGGCAAACCGCTGTTGACGGTCACGCGCACCAGGCAGCGAAACGCCTTGTGTCGCGGCCCGCTGTCGTCCTTCCAGCCGATATACGGCCGGTCCAAATCGTTGGCGTCGACGTAAACGTAATCGCCTTCCTTCAGACCCAGCGACTCGGCCGCCGCCGGGTTGATCTGAATCTGTCGATCGGCGACGCCCGGCGCGCGTTTGTCGGTTCGATGCGGATCGCCAAAGCTATCGCTCCAGATCCAGTGCCAATCGACGGTGGCCCACGACGAATGCGTGGAATGCCGGCTCTTGGGGGTCGAGCAGAAGAACCGATAGCCTTGAGCCCAGAGCGGATTGACCGATTGCTTGACCTCGCTCCACGGCATTTTGATATTGCGCACCTGACGCAGGTCGGGGTCGATCGTGTCGTGGGGGATTCCGAAATCGACCGGCCGGATGAAAGGACTGGTCGAGACAATCACGTTCGGCATGTAAGGCGTGGCCTCGATCGCTTCGCGATGCACGACCAGGTTCTCGCCGAATTCGATGGCCTCCGGCAGATCGCAGTAGCCGGCCAGCCGCCCGCTGTCGGTATAGAACGGAATCGAGTCGTGGGTCTGCTCCCAAAACGGCACCCGCGGATAGGTGCGGAAGAGCATCAGGGCCGCGCCCGGCTCGCCGCCATAGTCGCCGGCCAGCATTTTGTCGACGTTGTACGGGCCATCGGTGCCGCGCGTCGTGGTCGAGTTGTCGAACACGCGCTGCAGATAGACTTTCGCTTTCTTTTCGGTGATGAACTTGAAATAGTCACCGAACCGTTTGTCGCCGGTTTTTTCCGACCAGGCGCGCGCCACGCCGGCAAACACGGCCGCATCATCGATCGAGTCGTGAACGGGCTTGATGCCGCCTTTCCAGACTTGCAAGAACGGGTTCGAGCACGAGCCGCCGCACTCGAAATCTTGTTGCTCGACCCACGAATTGACCGGCAGCACGACGTCGGCATATTCGGCACTGCCGGTCCACTCGATTTGCTGGTCGATGATCATGTCGACCTTGGGCAGCACGTGGACGATGATGTTGTAGATCCACTTCGATTGATTGAGAAAATTGGCGTTGTTGTACCAGATGACCTTGGTGGGCGTGGGCAAGTGCGTTTTGCCGGTGAACGTGCGGCGGCCCCCCTTGGGAAGGTCGATCGTCAAGGTCCGCTCGCCGCAGGCCCAATAGGAAGGATCCTCGCCGTCGTTCAGATGTCGCAGGTGATCGTGCGTGATCCGCACGTTTTCCTCGAGCACGGGATTGAACGGATCTTCCTGCGTATAGCTGCCGACGCCCGGGCCGCTCCAGGACGAAGCCTGGAACAGGGCCCCCTTGTAATTTCCGGCCCAGGTGAAGACCCCCGCGCCGTGCTTGCCGATATTGCCGGTGAGCATCATCGGCAGATAGCTGGCGCGGTTGTGGAGCGTGGCGTGAAAGTAGTGGTTGATGCCTTCGCCGATGTGGATCGCCACGGGGCCGCCGGCCTGTGTCGTTTTCCAGATGTCTTCGGCCAGCCGGCGGACCAGCGCCGCCGGCGCACCGGATATTTCTTCCACGCTAGCCAGGTCATAGTCGACCAGGTGCCGCTTGTACATTTCGAGCACCGGCATGACCTCGACGGTCTTGCCGTCGGCCAGCTTCACCCGGTAGGCGCCCTCGAGGGCCGCCTCGATGGTCATCTTGTCTCCGACGTCGTCGCGGCTGACGAAGGCCGCTTTTTTCTTGGCCGCGTCCCACACGCAAAAGTCGCCGATCCGTTCGCGTTGCTCGGGCGTGAGTCCTTGCACCTTGAACGAGGGGCCGCCGGAAATGTCCTTCGGTCGGTAGCCGGCTTGTACGTCTTGGGGCCGCAGACGCTTGAGGGTGTCGGTGCGGACCAACAACGGAAAGTCGGTAAACCGCCGGCAAAAGTCGGCGTCGTACCACTTTTCGTCGAGCAGAATCTTTGTCACGCCCAACAGCACCGCCGTGTCCGACAGGCCTGGACGCACGCCGATCCAGTAATTGCTCTTGGTGCCCGGGCAATTGTATTCCGGCGCGATGTCGACCAATTTGCCGCCACGCTCCATGACCTCGTTGAGCCAATGCGACTCGGGCATTTTGTTCTCGATCAGGTTCTTGCCCATCTGGATCACCAGCTTCGTGAACCGCAGGTCGTTGAAGTCCATGTCCGAGGCCTGCAACCCATGCACGAACGGATGGCCGGGGGCCTGATCGCCACGCCAGGTATATTCGTTCCAGTCGCGGGCGCCCCGCGCTTTTTCGGGGGGCACGCCGCGCACGTGGTGATCCAAGAGGCCCAGCAGGTTGGCGATGCGATAGATGCCGAACTTGCCGATCACGCCGTGGATCGGCAAATTCGAGCCGACCTTGATCACGCGCGTGCCCGCGCCTTCCACCTGATCGACCATCAGCGATTCGTAGCCGTCCTTGGTCAGCCGCCGCGCGCCTTCGTCGCCGCTATAGGTACGTGCGGCCGCCTCTAGCCCGGCCGCGACATATTTAAAGGCCTCGTCCCAACTCAAGCGCACGTAGCTGTCGTTGCCGCGGTCGTCGAACTTGTACGTGCTGCGCAGTTCGGGCTGGTCGGAAAGCGACGGAAAGCCGTCGTCGGCCCACTGCTTCCAACCTTGGCGCAGCACGGGGCCCTTGAGCCGATAGGGTCCGTAGACGCGCCGTTGCATGGTGAAACCCTTGGGACAGCCGCGCGGGTTCCAGGCCTTGGTGGCCTTGTTGCCGTACAGGTCGCCACATCGATCGTGATCGTAGTTCTGTTCGCTGCGCAGAATCACGCCGTTGCGCACAAAGGCCCGCAGCCGGCACATGTGCGTGTCGTTGGGCGCGCAGACCCAAGTGAAACTGCCGTCGTAGCGGTATTGATCGAGATACACCTTTTCCCAATCGCGGTCGGGATAGGCGCCCAGCGGGTTCTCGACGCTCAGCGGCGTAAACGCCCAGGCTTGAGGTCCCGACGTCACCAGCGCGGCGCCGGTGGCCGACAGGCAGGTCTCGATAAAACGACGACGTGAAAGTTCCATGACGTTTCGACTCCGAAAATGCAGTAGACCGCTACGACGCTCCGACGATCTGCCGCCATTTTCTCACAGCGTGAGAAGATGGCTGCGAGTTTGCCTCGACTCACCGGGTCCGCCTCTGCTCCAATTCCAAGTCCTGCCAGATGGACACCAGTTTCTTGCCGTCGCGGTCGCGCAGGCGGCCATCCCAGATCGCAAACGCCACCGAGGCCTTCGCGCCGGGTTCCAGCGATACGCCACCCGATGGAGACCTGACGGTTAAAGCTCGCGTCATCAATACCGTCCAGCGACCGTCGGCCCACTGGCCCTGCGCCTTGACCAACTGGCTCTTGACCGGACGAAAAGTCACCGAACCGGGGCCGGCCGTCTCCAGCGAACTGGCCGCCGGTTCGCCCCGGCCGGGGACAATCTGGTTGCCCGCCGCCACCGCCGGCAGCGAAACCGAGGGTTGAGCCGCAGTGCGCGTGCCGGGCCGGTCGTACTCGGCGCTGGCAACCGCGGTTTCGTCGAACGGGTAGTCATCGACAACGATGTCGGGATTGGTTTGCTCGACGTCGATCGGCGATTGGCGATCCGCGTCCCAGAACCACATGTCGATCGGAGCGCCGGCGGCACCCATGCCGAAAAAGGGCTCGCTGCCGCCGCGGAACAGCTCGACGGCCACCGCATCCTTGAAGTCCTCGCTCCGCGTGGCATGTCGATCGGCCTGGTCATCGGCCCAGGACAAGCGTAGAGAGATCGACTTGCCGTCGTGCACCGCCTGCACGGAAAGACCCGGATCGGCGTCGTCGCGCCACCATAAAGGCATCGTTCGTATCGCGACGACCGGCGCCGCTTGCCAGGCGGCCGAATCGGACGACGCCGGCAGACGCGCCACGCGTCCAACGGCGATGTGCTGCCGCGTCAGCACGGTCGAATTGCGAATCGCCTCGTCCGAGAACGAGAGCACGAAGTGTGTTAAATCGACAATCGCTTGGGGCGTCAGGCTTTGGCTGGAAGGCATCGGCGAACCGGGCATTCCCGTCCAGATGCGACGCCACACGGACGCCGCGTCGGGGCTTCCCTTGAATATGCCTCGCGTCAGATCGCGAGGCCGCGTGGGCAATCCCTCGGCGTCGACCATTTGCTGCTGACCATCGCCCTTGCCGGTGGCGCCGTGACACTGGATGCAACCTTTGGTGGCATACAACTCCTTGCCATGGGCCACGGCCTCGGCTGTGGAACGGCTGAAATCAGGCGTCGCGACCACTTCGCCGGTTTGCGTGAGCCGCTGGATCGTTGCCTGCAGATCGTCTTCCGACAATTCATCGCCCGACTCGGCCGCGGCCGCTAACTGGATTTCTCGCACGCCGTCGCGGCGCAGCGAAAATAAGTGCTCGACCAATGAATTCAACGCATTATCGCCAAGATGCGACCAGGGGGGCATGGCGGAGCCGGGCATGCCACGACGCAGAACGGCCAAAATGTCCTCGCGCGTCGGAACTCCATTCGAGGTGCTGACCAGCCGGAATCGGCCGGCCCGAAAGTCGCGCGGCTTGGGAAACAGAAACTGGGCCGCCAGCCCTTTGCCGTCTCCCTTCGCGCCGTGACAGGCCGCGCAATGCCGGGCATACAGATCGGCCCCGGTCGACGGCGTGGCATCAGCGGATGCTTGGGCCGTGCCCTTTTGGGTTCCATCCGCGCTGGGCTGTTTATTCTGGCAACCGATCGGAACCGCCATGGCAACGGTAATCGCCACCGCAGCGCCCGCAGTCCATCGGTGGTTGATCCTCCAGTCCCCAAGAGGCCGCTGCATGGCTTCCACTCCTTGCCTGGATTGCCACCTCGACACTGCGGGTGGCATTCGAACTTGGCTGCAAGGCAGATCTCATACCAAAATGCACCAGGCAATCGAAAAAGCAGCAGGCCACCGATAATGAATTCCGAATCAACAACGACTCGGGCTGAACCTGTTCGATTCCGCTCGCTTGGTGTGTCCATGACGCACACTCAGCGCGTCGTTAGCAGCAAGGACGAGCCGGTGGCCGCAAATTTCGCACAAAACCCGGTTTCGTTAAGGACGCGCCGAGAGCTTCGAAGAGGTCCGCGCGATGGGCCGAATGGCTAACGTGAGGAATGCCCTGGTCCGTAAAATGGATCAGCGAGTATTAACAGGGCATGAAACCGTTTCTTCTGGCGCCTGGCATGTTTTTGGCGCGCGGGCAGCCGCTTTGAGGGCGTTGACCACTCGCCCCGCGGCTTCCTCGCCACTGCGAACACAAAATGGAATCCCAACGCCATGGTAGGCGTTGCCAGCCAAGGCCAGCCCTGGCCAGCGGCTGACCTGGGCTTCGATTTGTTCGACCAGTGCCCTGTGTCCCACGTGGTATTGCGGCAGGGCTTCGCATCGGCGACTGACGTGGGCCCAGCGGGGCGGGCCCTGAATGCCCAACAGGGGCGTGCATTCTTCGGCGGCCAGCCAGCGCAAATTGCCGCTGCCGAGCCTCATCAGCCCGGCCTGACAGGCGCCGCCGATGAAGACCCGCAGCAGGACCGTGCCGTCTCGGCATCGATTGGGATATTTATTGCTGCTGAAACTGACCGACAAAATATTCCGCTGCTCAACGAGCGGCACCACGAACCCCGCGCCGTTCAAGGGGTGGCGGATCTGGCTGCGGTCATAGGCCAGCGTAACCATGGCGCAACTGGAATAAGGAATCTGCCGCAGAAGGCTGGACAGCTCGGCGTCGACGGCGCGGATCAGTTGAGCCGCGCGCGGCGCGGGAGCGCACAAAACCAGAGCGTCGAACTCGAAGGCGTGCGTGCCGTGCGTGCCCACCACCAGCGACCAGCCCCGCGGCAACCGGCAATCGATCCGCTTGACCGGAGAATCCAGGTGAATCGTTCCGGCCGGCAAACGCGCGGCGATCGCCTCGACCAGTGAGGCCATGCCCCGACGCGGAGTAACAAATCGCGCTTGCCGCGACTGCTTTGCACGCTCAAAACGTGCTTCACAGCGGGCGCCGCGCAGAAGGCTGCCATATTGGCGTTCCCATTCGAAGAACCGCGGCAACGCGGCCTGCACGCTCAGCGTGGCCGGATCCGCCGTATAGATTCCACCCACCAGAGGTTGTACCAGACGCTCGAATGCCTCTCGACCGACTCGTCGCGTGGCGAACGATTCCAGACTTTCATCGGCTGCGTCGCGCCTTCTCGGAACCAGCACCTCGCAGGCCAAACGGGCCTTGCCCGCAAGGCTGAGCGTCGGCGTGGTCAGCATCGACCAGAACCGAGCGGGCGTTATCGCCGTAAAGCCCGGCGGAATCGGCACGAGCTCGCCCTGGCGTACCACGAACACCTGCTGCTGCGCCGGATCGGTGGGCAGCAATTCACTCTCCAACCCCACGCGTCGCGCCAGCTCGACGCCAAACGGCGGATCGGCGCGAAAACCATCGGGCCCCTCCTCGACCAGACAACCCTCGCGGTTGGTCGTCTCCAGCACGCCGCCTAAGCGAGGACCGGCCTCGAAAAGCGAGACTTGTGGCCGGGGATTCAATTCCAACAGGCGATGGGCGGCAGCCAGACCGGTGATCCCGCCTCCGACAACGGCCACTCGCGGTTGATGATTGGCTTGAGGCATGACATGGACCCTCCCTTGCGACTCTCGTCCTATGGTTCACGCGAAACCGCACTGCGGTTGCCGATCAAAAACGTTGCCGATCAAAAACGTTGCCGATCAATAACTCAGCCCACGGCTGTTTTTCCCGCGGGGCTCTGTGCGATTGGAAGGCAGGGGAATAAACAAGTGGCTCGGCTCCGCGACGGCTTGGGCACCAACTCGGCAATCGTCGTCTGCCGAAAAGCTTGCTCCACCATCGCCACCGCGTTATCCAGCCGGCGATGCAGGGGGCACAATTGGAGGTGGTGCTTCAGCCCCAGCGGGCAGCTATGGATGCGGCGCAAGGGATCGACGGCATTGACGACCTCCAGCACGGTCAGCCTGGCCGGATCTCGCGTCAGAGCATGTCCTCCGCGCGGACCTCGTTGCGAACGCACCAGGCCGGCGCGGGACAATCCCCGCAGCACCTTGGCCAGGTAATTGGCGGGAACGTGCGTGGCCTGTGCAATTTGGGACGTGGTGGGTGCCCCGCCGCGCCGCGAGGCCAAATGGGCCACGGCGCGCAAGGCATATTCGGCGGTCTGCGAAATCATGAAGCGTCCTTTAAAGTGTATATCTGTATCTTGATATCCAGATTCTACCCGCTACAATGCGCGTGTCAACCAAAAAGGTCGACGCGGCCGCCTGGCGTCGCGCGGGCCGCGGGAGCCACCTTTGATACTTACGGGAGAGCCAGCCATGTCGAGCCCTGAGGTGAATGTGCCGGTTTGGCAGTTGGTGCGCGGGCGGCAGGACCGCGCGCAGATTCTGGAAGGGTTTGGAATCGATTACTGTTGCGGCGGGTCGACACTGCTGGGTGAGGCCTGTGCCCGCCAAGGGGTTAGCGTCGAAGAAGTGCGCCGCGAGCTCGACAAATGCGACGGCGCGTGCGGCGACGTCGAACAGATCGACTGGGAAGCCGAGTCGATGGCGAAGCTGGCGGATCATATCGTGCAGCGCCATCACGCCTATCTCCGCGAACAGCTTCCGCGGCTGGGAGGCCTGCTGGAAAAGGTCGTAGCCAAGCATGCCCAGCAGCATCCCTATCTCATCGAGTTGCGAGAGGTGTACACCGCGATGTGGAACGAGTTGATGAACCATATGATGAAGGAAGAGTTGGTGCTGTTTCCGTTCGTTCGCGCGTTGGACCAGGCCATCGGGGCGGACCAGCCCGCCCCGCAGTTTCACTGCGGCAGCGTGCGCCAGCCGATCCACGTCATGGAGGACGAGCACGAGAGCGTCGGCCAGTCGTTGCGCCTCATGCGGCAGTTGACGTTGGGTTTTACGCCACCGGAGGATGCCTGCGAAACCTATCGCGTTTTGATGGACGGCCTGGTCGACCTGGAAAGCGATCTCCATCTCCACATCCACAAAGAGAACAACCTGCTCTTTCCTCGCGCGGCGGCGGCCGAGGCCCGGGTGTTGGCGGGCAGGGCCTGATGGTTCGCAGCGCATCGTGCCATCGATTCGTCGATCCTGGACAGATCGATCCAGCGACCGGATTTCGCAAGATATTTACGCACCCCGAAGCGGATGCTTGAAGTCGGCGCGGTGAATGATTCCAATACATGGCACCGCCGCCAGCGTCGGGCAGGCGAACTTAACCACAGCGAGCAACTTCAATCCATGTATCAGATCCACGTCGGCATCACGATTGACGCCCCACCGCAGCAGGTCTTCGACGCACTGACGGACCACGAGCATTTCATTCGTGGCCCAGCCGTCACCTGCCGACTGCTGGCGGAGGGACGCGACCACAGGAATGGACTTGGTGCTGTCCGAGAGGCCACTTCCGAGGGCATGGTGTTCACCGAAGAGATCACCGCGTTTGACCCACCGCGACACTTCGAATATATCGTGCGCCGCGTGATCGATCCGAGTGGAAGACTTGCCCGCTTTCGGCATGAACGCGGCTGGCTGGACGTCGTGTCCAACGGCGAGACGACGCGCGTCGACTGGTACTCACGATTTAAAGTCACGATGCCGATCGTAGGATGGTTCGCCGAACGAATGATTGGCCCCCGCGCCGCCGCCGCATTCCAGCAACTCCTGGACCAGGCGAAAACAGAACTCGAAGGCAATCTCTCAAGCGACCCAGGCGTAACCGGCCGCTCCAGCTGATTGGCCCAGCGAGTCGTACGTGGATGGGTTGACGAAGTCGGGCGTCACCACCTGTGTCGAGGTGTCGGTGAGCGAGGTGGAAAGCTGCGTGCGATTGCCGGCGTTGTCGTACTGGCTGGCCAGCGTCACGCTGGGGTCCAGGCCGGGCAGCGCGGTCGTGACCGACGTGGGCCGATTCAGACTGTCGTAGGCATACGTGTAGCCGGCCGACGGATCGGAAGTCGAAGTCAAGTTGCCGGCCGCGTCATACACGTAAGAGAGCGTGCGGACCACCCAGCTGCCGTCGAGCCATTGCTCCTGGAGTTTCTCGTTGAGCCGGTCGTACACGTACGTCGTGACTCGTCCGTCCCGGTCGGTCATCCGAATGACGTTGCCGTTGAAGTCGTATTGATACGAGCGCGTGTTGGCGTCGAGGCCCCCGTTATTCGCGCCGATTGGCAAGCCAGCCTACGGCAGATGCCGTAATCGGATGTCGTCTTTTCCTTGTCCAACCAAATCAACGACTCCCGTCCCCTTTAATTCGTCCCGAGTTTAAACCTCTGCGAGGTAGCGTTTCATCCCATTACTTGGCTTGTCCTTCACGAAAGGAATGATCGCACAAAGGACCAGTCAACCTCCTCTGGGAAACGGAATCCAGGCAATTGTATCTTGATGCTGCGCATCGGGTCGGGTCCCATCACGCGTATAAGATTCGCGTACGCCGCGTTGCGGAGGTCGCGTGGCAGTGATTCATCGCAGGCCACCTCCGCGCAGAACCTGGCAATCCGTGCATCTTTGCTCCCACGGTAGAAACTGGTAACGCAGCGAAGCGCCGCCTCCCGCGCTTCGAAGTCCGGGTCGGACCGCGCCGATTCCTCGCAACACCGGACAAACGACTCGTCAGGCCTCCAGTAGTCACAGACAATGTTAATTGCCGCGCGGCGCAGTCTTGGCTCGCGATCGTCAAGGAATGCCTCCGCCGCGCTCCGGCTGGCGAACATCTCCGACAGTCGCGGGCCGGCAAGGTCCCGCCAAAAAGCCTCTCTCTTGTGCTTTAGTACATCCGGCAGGGTGTACATGACGCTCTTGTGGTCCTCGGCGTGCGAACGCGTCGGGCGGCGAATGCGCTGCAACAAATCTCCGAGCCATCCGGTGGCGTCGTCAGGCGGGGAATAAAAGCGCCAGAGCGCGTACACGGCGCCTCCTCGAACTAGCGATTCCGGGTCGTGGAATGCTGTCCTGACGAGCGCAGGTGTCACGCCAGCGTTTGCCGGCCAGTGCGTCCCTATTAGCCAGACAGCCGCCCGACGAACCAAGGGATCCGGGTTGTCCAGTGCTTTCTCGGTCGCACTGCGGTTCCTGGCCATCTCATCGAAGATGGCGCCGAGGTCAATCTCCCAAAAACTTCTGATCGTCCTGGCGGCGCATCCATGATATGCCTCGGCATCTGCCGTTGCGCGATTTGCCAGATTTACTAGCGAATCGTCAGGTAAATCGTACGGAGACATCATGACACCACATGCTCGATAGCCGCGGCGTTGAACGTGGCAGCCCGGCGTTCTCGAAGCAACTCAATTTAAGCTCGGTCCACCGTTCTGGATCCACTGATCGATGAGGAAGTAGAGATCCTCCAGGGCGGAAAAGGGGACATCACTGATATTTTGGGGCGGAAAAGGGGACATCACTGATATTTTGGGAGTCGCGCGGATCCTCACACCCGAGAGCATTCTATCAGGCACAAGCCCGACGACTACAAAAATGCACGCCGGAAATAATCTTGTTGCCCGTCAATATCAGTGATGTCCCCTTTCTCAGCATGTCCCCTTTCTCAGCACGCGCGGGCGGCGCCACGGTGCGGACGTCATTTTTTCAATGCCAGTACTTTGACGTTCTTGTACCACACCTTATGACCATGATCTTGAAAACCCAGATAGCCCGAACGAGCAAAATCCTTGACGGCGCGGGGCTTGCCGTTCAGCTCGAACTTGTGCGCCTGCCCGTCCGGACAAACTCCCGGCTTATCGAACTTGTCGCAGTTCAATTCGCTCACTAGCGTTCCATTCAACTGGACGCTGATCTCGGCGCCCTGACACTTGATTTCAAGCGAGTTCCATTGGCCGGTTCCGCGACTGGCGGATTCAGATGGGCCCACCAGATCGTAGATCGCCCCCATGTCGTGCTTTCCGGTACCGTCGCCCGCCATGACCTGGGCCTCGAAGCCCGTGTGGATGGGGTTGCGAGGATTTTCGACACGAAAGAAAACTCCGGAGTTGCAGCTCGGGTCTTCCCATCGCACGTCGCACTTGAGAATGAAGTCGCCAAATTGACTCTCGTGAATGATGAGGTAGCCGCCTGATTGGTAGGGAACCAGGCAGCCATCCTCGATTTTCGTGGCAATCGGCTTGTCGTTATTGCACCGCCAGCCCGTCAGGTCCTTGCCGTTGAACAATAGCCGCCAACCTGCATCTTTTTCGGCGTCGCTCAATTGATTGTCCGCGGCGAGCGAGAAGCTGGCGATGAATAACGTCAGAACGAGAGCAGGTAGCAGAGAGCGATGCATAGGATGCCCTTTCCAAAGTGTCGGGAAGTTGAGTGGCCGCCTGACCGGCCGGTCCATTGAATATCGGTGAAGTGAACTGCCATTGCAATGCGCCTCGTGCTTCCTTTTCGACGCGCTTGAGGCGGCGGCTGGGCCGGCTTGGGCGCGGCTGGCGAAAGGCGCAGCGGACCGCTAGAATGAGGCCCGACATACACCTGAGGAGGTTGTCATGGGCAGTTTTCCAGAAGTGCCGTCGGGCAGCGAGGGGCAACGGGGTCGCGATTTCTCCGAGCATGCGCCGGATGCGCCTCGGCGGAAGATCATCCGGCCGGCATTTGAGGCGGTCTTTCAATTCGCGCAGTTCATGATCACGCTGCCGATCGTGCTGATTCGCGGCCGGCGGGGCAACGTCGACGAGGTGACGGTCTATTCGGCGCACCCTAGTTTCTTTCTGTGGCTGTTGATCTTCGTGGGCTTTGTCTCGGCCTCGATCGTCGGCCGGCAGCCCAACCTGGCCGGCTTTTTCGGTTGGTTGTACGTCTGGATTCTGATGTACTTCATGGTCACGTTGCTGTACGACTTCAGCGCGCGCAAGCTGGCCCTGTGGGTGCTGATCTTCGCGCTGGTCTGGCTCACGTCGAAGTATTTCGAGGATATCAAGAACGTGGCCATACTCAGCGCCTTGTTCGGCTATCTGGCCAGCTT
Source organism: Planctomycetia bacterium (assembly GCA_041499515.1). Classification (GTDB taxonomy): domain Bacteria; phylum Planctomycetota; class Planctomycetia; order Pirellulales; family PALSA-1355; genus PALSA-1355. The sequence goes on from JBGQKM010000009.1 coordinate 36,016, forward strand.
GCAACCGAAGCTCGACCCGGGCACCGCCACGGTGCTGAGTTGGCTGCTGTTGTTGCCCTGGTTCGGATCGCTGCTGCACATGGCGCTGAACGGCCGCAAGAAGTTCAGCCCCAACGAAATCGGCGAGTTCCATTTTGCCGAGGGGAGCGAATTGACCGATCGAACCGGCCTGCGGTTTCGCACCCAGTATCGCGACGTGCTGGAAACGATTCTGACCTTCGGCGGGGGCGACCTGCTGGCGGTCGACAATCACCAAAACGTCATCAAGCGTTGGGACAACATCGTCGGCCTGTTCTTCCTCTGGAACGACCTCGACCGCGTACTGCACCAGCGCGCGGCCGTGATGGACGTGGGAGACGACAAAACAGGGAAACCGGTCGGGCATTGATGGTGGTCGGGGTGAGCGTTCAGCCGTACCTCAGGCGGCATGATCGTCATGGCGGCGTTTTCAATCATCGCCGGCGGGGCGGAAGTCGGCGACATCCCAGGGAAGGGTCATCGGCACCGCGCCCAACCCGTTGAGAATCTTGCAGCGTAAACCCCTTTTTGGCCGGTGCCCAACGGCATCGTGGTTTCGCCTGGCCCCCTTGGCGGGCAGCGAGGTCGCAAGAGCCGCCGCGACTCCGTTTCTGGAATTCCATTTCGTGTTGCTTGACAGGCATTATCTAGGTTGATAGATTTAGTTAACTAAACGATCGACCGAACCGCTGGAGGAGCATCGCGACATGGCGCCAACAAAGCTGGGAAGAGTGCAACTTCTCATCATGCAAGTGTTGTGGGACAAAGGGCGAGCGACCGCCCGAGAAATCACCGAATCGATCAACGCCTGCGAGCCGATCGCGCACAGCACCGTGCAGACGCTGCTGCGAGGGCTGGAAGAGAAGGGATCGATTTCGCACGAGGCCCAGGGACGCACGTTCGTCTTCTTTCCGCTCGTGGCCGAGGACAAGTTCAAGCGAAGCGCCGCCCGCGAGCTGGTCGAACGCGTGTTCGGTGGCAATGCGGGGATGCTGGTTGCCCATCTACTCAAAAACGAAAAAGTGTCGCGAGAAGAGGTCGACGAGATACGCAAGCTGATCAATCGCCGCGGCAAGAAATAGAGGACGCCCGATGAACTGGCTTTACACGCAGATGGCGCTACTTGACGCAGCGACCGCAGCCGTCGGATTTGGCGTCAACTGGTTTTTGCAATCGACGTTGCTCATCATCTTTGGTTTGCTCGCCGGAAGGCTACTCAAGCGGCGCGGCGCCGCCGTGCAGTCAGCCGTCTATCGGACCACGCTGGCTGCCGTGCTCATCTGCCCGATCGCAAGTTGGATGCTCTCCCTGGCTGGAGTTTCCGGCTGGTCGCTTGCGATGCCCCAGCCTTGGACGTACGAGCAGGCCGAAACGTTGGTCGCACGCGCCGCATCGCCGTCGCCCGGACTCCCTGCGACCAGCCCACGGCCGGTTGTCGTTACGGTTGTGCCTGCGCGATCGTCCGGCGAGAGCGACGTCCCAGTGCAGCTCTCCGAACCGGGAACTCCGGACGTCGCGGCGTCGCAAGGCATCGGTCCGTTGGAAGCCGACATCCGGTCACCGGTAGTTATTCAGCCAACGATTCCAGAACCCGAGGCGGAAAAAGCAGACATTTGGACCTTCTCGATCCATACGCTCGGCTTCGTGGCGTTGGGTGTCGGCGCTGCCTGGTTGTTCATCTCGGCGGCATTGTTCGCGAGATTAGCGACGGCCTGGTGGCTGTTGTCTGGCCTGCGCCGCAGAGCTGTGCCGGCCGACGCGACGACCGTGCGAATCTGTCGCGAGCTGGCGGCACGCCTGGGGGTCGCGGCGCCGGAAGTTCTTTGCAGCCCTTACTTGCCAAGTCCTTGCCTGGTGGGCCTTCGCAGGCCGGCCGTGTTGCTCCCCGAAGTTGAGTTGAGTCTCTCGGTTCGCGACGTGCTCATCCACGAGCTGGCGCATTCGCTCCGGCGCGATTGTCATTGGAATCTGCTGCGTCAATTGGCCCTGTCGGCATTCTTCTTTCAGCCGCTGCTGTGGAAGTTGTCTCGACGGCTGGAAACAACGGCCGAAGAAGTGTGCGACGACTATGTCGTCGAGCACGGCGGCAATCGGCAGGAATACGCACACTGTCTGGTCGACGTCGCCGAGCTTTCCACCGCGCCGATGGCCGCGGCGGGCGTCGGAATCGTATCGCTGCGCTCGATGCTCGCCCAGCGCGTGCAACGGATCATGGACACGTCGCGGTCGCTCTCGACCCGCGTCGGCAGCTTGTTGCTAACCCTGGTGCTCGCCGTAGGTCTCATAGGCACGGCGATCGTGGGCCTGGTCGGCATCGGCCCGCAAAGGTCCGTCGCCGAAGTCGCGACCGCGCCGGGCGAAGACGAAAGTGCAGATGCCGATCGCGAGACGAAAGACCATCTCGCGGCGGCAGACGCCAAAATCAGTGAGGTTGACGACGACCTGATCACCGTCCGGGGCCAAGTGCTCGATCCCGCAGGCAAGCCCGTGGCCGGGGCGACCGTGCGTTTGGTTCGCTGGTACTGGAATCCCCAGATTGAGCACAAACCGCTCAACGAAGCCAAGAGCGATCAAGCGGGGCGCTTCGAAGTCACGTATCGCAAATCGCAATTTGACGTGGATGTCCAGCGTCCAGAACAGTGGAAGGAAGTCGCCGTCGGCGCCTTCAAGCAGGGCTATGGCCCTGACTGGGTATGGTGGGACAAAGTGCCCCAGGGCGAGCAAGCCGAACTACGGTTGCCCATCGACAACGTGCCCATCACCGGTCGCGTGATCGATCTCGAAGGCCGGCCGTTGGCTGGAGTTCGAGTCGAATGCGGTGGCCTGCACGCGCCAAAGGGAGACGACCTATCGGCTTGGATCGAGGCGGTCAAGCTGGGCGAACCGCCGTGGACCGCTATTCATCACCTGCGCGACTCCGGATTGCCGTCGGAAGGAACCGGTCTGGCGGGCGAGCTGACCACGGATACCGATGGACGGTTTCGTCTGACGGGCATTGGCAACGAGCGAACGATCAGCCTGGTGTTCGAAGGTTCGACGATCGCGCGAACTTCTGCCACGGCGGTGACTCGGCACATGATGCCGATTGAGCAAATGATCACCACACGCAGGGAGAATAGCGATAAGCTCCCTGTACTTGGCGCTGATTTCGTGCTCACGCTGCCGCCGACGCGCGTCATCGAAGGCCTGGTCCGTGATGCGGCAACCGGCCAGATACTCAAGGGCGTGGGCGTGCAGAGTTGGAGATACTCGGGCAGTAATTTCATTGGCGAGCGTCAGCTTCGCGCCGTGAGCGACGAGCAGGGCCATTTCCGCCTGGTTGGCATGCCGAAAGGCGCGGCAAATGAAATCGTCGCGGTTCCCAACGATGATCAGCCCTACTTCATGCGCGTCGCCAAAGTGCCCGATGAACCAGGCCTGGCGCCGGTGACGGTCGACTTCGAACTGCACCGGGGAATCTGGATCACCGGTCGCGTGACCAACCAGCTCACGGGCAAACCGGTTCGGCCGGCGCGGCTCCACTATTTGCCCTTCTTGTCAAACGCATATGCACTAGCCTTGCCGGAGTTTGAGAATGGCAATGTCGCCGGCACAAGTGGATATCAGAATCGTTATGAGACAGCGGCGGACGGCAGCTATCGCCTGGTCGGTCTGCCCGGCCGAGCGATCATCGGCGTCCTGGCCATTGACGACTATCGCCAAGGCCTCGGCGCAGCCGAGATCGAGGGAATGGACGAGAAGGGGCAGTTCCAGACGTACCGCAATCCCCTCACTGCCAGCAAGAACTGGCCGACCGCCGTGAAGGAAGTCAACCCGGTCGTGGGAGTCGCGTCGGTTGAAGTCGATTTTGAACTCGACCCTGGCAAGCAGGTCGAGATTACCACGCTCGATCCGACCGGTCAGCCGATCGCAGGCGTGAATGTCACCGGCATGACACCCAACGTCTATCAACTGCCGACCACCAGCCCGACTTTCACGGCCACGGCCTTCGGCCCGGAAGAAGAACGGATGATCCTGTTGCATCACGAGAAGCGGGGCCTCGGCAAAGCCATTCGGGCGCGCGCTGATGAACCTGAGAAGAAGATCACCGTGCGGCTGGAAGCATGCGCGAAAATCCGGGGGCGCTTGGTAGATCAGAATCAGGTTCCCATCACGGGAGCCCAGATTCGGATCGACGTGCAACCGAGTGCAGACTTTAGCGAGCATCTGCCTTTAACGACTACGGATGCAGAGGGACGGTTCGAACACACGGCCGTATTGCCAGGAGTGAGTTATGCCGTGATGGCCGAAGGCGCTCAGTTTGGTTTCCGCGCGATTGCAAAAGAGGTGTCGATCGAGCCCGGCGAAACGATCGATCTTGGCACGATCGACATTACCAGCGACGAGCGGCCCGCGCCGGTGCGAACGAAGTCCGCGGCCAACATCAACGCCAGTGCAACAGGTGCCAAACCCGGTGACAGCAAAACCGCAGAAGGCGATCAAGGAGCCAACGACGATGCCGTTACCGCCGATACGAAAGGGGATGCCAACGCGCTGGTGATCCGCGGCACGGTACTGGATCCGGATGGGAAGCAATTCTCGGGCGCCGACGTGCAACTGGCCCGCACGCCCCGAGCGGCCTGGGCGAAGGACTTTCCGATTCCAAAGGCCAGGTCCGATGCATCGGGTCGCTTCGCGTTTGAGCTGCCCAAGTCGCTCTACGACGGAATCGGGACCGTGCACCCGTGGCCTTTTGCTTTGATCGCGGCCAGCGCCGCCGGTTACGCGCCGGCCTATGTCCCCTACGAGGCGGACAGCGCCGGGACGCAACCAACGATCCGGCTGGCGGCCAACACGCCGATTGAAGGCCGCATCGTCGACCTCGAGGGTCGACCCGTTCCAGGCGTGCAAGTTCGCGTGCTGAGCATTCGAACGAACGTCCAGAGTGACCCAACCGCGTGGCTCGAGGCGATTCGCAAGGGAACTCCGCATGCGGCCGTGCCCGAGGCAAACCAGTTGAATATGGGCTTGAGCAGCGACGTCGACCAGCCGGGCA
>JBGQKM010000010.1:0-40025 GCA_041499515.1 Planctomycetia bacterium
CCGGAGGATTTTGCCACCGAGGACTCCGAGAACACAGAGGCAAGGAGTTACAAGCTCACAAACTTCCTGCTTACTCTGTGTCCGCTCGGCTGCCTTCGTCCCGAGCTCAGGCCGCGGGGAGCGCTCGCGACGAAGCCTCGGCGTGCTCGGTGGCTTCCTTGCTTCCGTGTCAATCGAATCGGCCAGACTTGTGCGTGATCTGCAAAACAAGTGCTCGATTCGCGCGACGTCGGATCGTGAATCGCCCACGCGACTTGCAGCGACAAAACATTTTTTGCGCGCGCATAGGGATCCTGGTGCACAAGTCGAGGGCTTTGGCACGGCTCAATGGAATCGAATTTGGGTCATTTCCCGGCTCGAGGGATCGGCGGCCGGTGACGCGACATGCTTGCGTCTTCCCGACGGGGGAATGCGGCTCACCGGGGGATCAGGAGGCACGTTAAGGCGATATCACTCGCGAGCATGGGTGAACCTTGCGGGCCGATCCGCTTCCGGGGTATTATCCCGAGGGTCGAATTTTGACGGCAGGCCAGTTGAGGCTCATGGCGGTGAAATACGCGGCAGTCGGTCCCATTGCGGTGCACCTGCCCGAGCGGGTGGAAACCAACGACGATCTTCGCAAGCTGTTCCCCCGTTGGGACCTGGACCTGATTTACAGCAAGACGGGCATTCAAACCCGGCATATTGCGGCCCCCGGCGAGTGTGCCTCGGACCTGGGGGTGGCGGCCGCCGAAAAACTATTTGCCAGCTACGGCATCGATCGCGGCACGATCGACTTCCTGCTGCTGTGCACGCAGACGCCCGACTATCCGCTGCCCACGACCGCCTGCCTGATGCAAGATCGTCTGGAGCTGCCGAGTTCGGTGGGGGCCTTGGATTTCAACTTGGGATGCTCTGGATTCGTCTATGGTCTGGCTTTGGCCGATGGCCTGATTCGGCTGGGCGCGGCCAAGCGCGTGCTGCTGATCACGGCCGAAACCTATTCGAAGTACATCGACCCAGAAGATCGCTCGCTGCGCACGATTTTTGGCGATGGGGCCGCCGCCACGTTGATCGAGGCCACCGACACGCCCTCGCTGTCGGCCTTCGCCTTTGGCACCGACGGCGGCGCGGGCGATTCCCTGATGGTCAACACCGGCGGAGCCCGGCCGATCGCCGGCGCTTTGCAGCCGCGAACCAAAATGCGCTGGAAGAGCAAATTGTACATGGACGGCCCCGGGCTGATTCAATTGACGTTGGCCACGGTGCCTCAAATGATCCGGCGGGTGCTGGCCGACGGGCAGCTCAAAGAATCGGAGATCGACATTTTCCTGGTCCACCAGGCCACGCTCAAATTGCTCGACTGCCTGCGCCAGGAAATGGGGCTCGACGAAAAGCGCATGCCCACGATGCTGCGCGATTATGGCAATACCGTTTCGTCGACGATCCCGATCATGATCGACTCCCTGCGCACAAGCGGCCGGTTGCGCCGCGGCACGCGATGTCTGCTGGCCGGTTTCGGCGTCGGCTTTTCCTGGGCCGGCTGCCTGTGGACCGAGGGCTAGGAACATGAAACTTTGGGCCAACCGCATTCGTCCGTTAGCCGCGACGGCGGCGCCGAATGCCGAAAGCCGCCAGGGCCAGACCGACGGCCAACAACGCAAACGTCGATGGCTCGGGCACGGCAACGGGGATAACATCGCCCGAAAGAAAATACGAACCCATGTCGAAAAAGCCGTCAGAGAAGCCCAAATTGTCGCGGTCGGGGTCGCCGGCGCTGACCACCTCGGCATAGTAGGTGCCCATCTCCAGGAGCAGCGAAAGCGTCTCGCTCAGGTTGATCGTGGCGGACTCAGCGATCACGCCGCCGCTGGTATCGAGAATGCGCAAGGTGCTGTCCAGCGTCGCGCCGGGATCGGCCACGCCGGGCGAGATCGAGGACCGGCCGGCGTTAGCCGTCAGCGTGACCAGGGCCTTGGCGGTCGTGAACGACCAGAAGTCCGCCACGTAATTCGACTCGCCAGTCGGAACCGGATTGCTGCTGCTGGCCGGCACAATGACCCCCTTGGCAAGGCTGGAATCGACGTGGCCGCCGTTGATGGGCAACGGCGTGGCCGAACCGCGAGAATGTCCGATGCCGTCATTGATGAACGAGCCCATGCCCGGATTCTGTATCGGATCCAGGATCGTCTGCGGATCGTTTTGAATAACTTGTCCCAAAATCTGATTGTGGGCAGTGCCGATCATCCAAGTGCCGCGTTCGGCGAAATACGAATTGCCCATGGTTGGCGCCTTGGAGCCCGGGCCGGATTGGGGGGTCGTGCCCAAACTGTATTCCAGGAATGGAGTGACCGAGTAATCGCTCTGATGAGACAGGCCCAAACCGTGGCCGTTCTCATGGGCCGCCGCCTCGCCGATAAACTGCAGGTTCGAGGGCGACAGAGCGGAAAACACGAAGTTGGTGTGGTAGCCATTGGTCCCAAACTGCGGGGCGGCCGTTGCGCCGAGTTGCGAGATGCCGGCGGAGTTGGGGTCAAGCCAGTCGTTGCCGCCGCCGATGATGGTGTGCATCATCTGAGGCTGCGTATCATAATAGTCGGTTCGCTGCGCGTCGGTGGTAGGCAGGCCGTCCGTGACGGCGGGGGCCGGATCCACGGTCGTGACGTTCACGTTAAACGGGGCATACTTCTCGGCCACGCGCGACCAGACATTCTGGATGTTGGCCAGTTCCGTGGAACTAAACGTGAACGTGGACGAGTCGCCATCGAAATGGTATGCGGGCACGTTACCGGGCGCGGCGCCGTAGCCCCAGCCATCGGGAAAATTAAAACCGGCAAAATCGAGATAGATCGTGTAGGCAGCGGTCGGCGAGCTGCTGAACGCCGGCACGCTAGGATGCATTTCAGCAAAGGCCATGGGGGGCATCGCGACAAGGAGTCCACAAACAACCCCGCAACGAAACGCCGGCCCAGGAAGCCAACCCACGGTCATCCAGAATCGGTCGAACGATCGCTGCAACATCCGCGGCAACCGCGCCGCCAATCCCGCCACGACGACGAAAACAGGCATGCTCGTCCGGTTTTCTCCGCGGAGGAGCCTGGTCGGGATGTCGGAGGGGTTCAAGATTGTCCTGATCATGGCCTTTCTCGTTCCAAGAGAAATTCGGGATGATTCGTGAGCAAACGCGCAAGCGCGGCAACGCACCAGCGGCGGTAATCAACGTGGGTCAAGCAGTCGCGACGCGGGCTAGAGAGAGCGGCAAACGCATTGCCGCGGGCCCGATGAACGTATTGGTCGCAGTAGCGTACTTTCTGACTCAAGACAAAGAAGTCATCGTCCGACGTTGGCGCCGTGCGTGGCTTAGTTGGCTGAGAAGTGGTCTAACAGGTCCGACTGGCGCTGAGCCTGGCGCCAATCTAAACTTCGGATCAACTGCTATTTTACCAAGGCCAAACCCAGGGCGTCCAGCGCGCGGCGACATTTTTATTCGTTTTTTACTGGCAGGCCCAATTCCTTGGCTCCCACGACCCGATTCCCCCTACCGGCGTCCACCGCCAATCCCCAACGAATGGTGGCATTCTGGGATTCGGCCCGGGCCTAAAACACGATCTTGGCGGCGCCCAGTTGTTGCGCCTCACCAGCCGGAGCGGGCCTAGGCAGAAAGTCGTTGAGCAGACGATCTTCATTACCGCCCAGCTGGGCCGCGCGGGCAAAAAACACGCCGGCCCGATCGCGCTGCCCATCAAAAAAAAGCTGCATGCCAAGCGTCAGCAGCAGATTGGCATCCAACGGATTAGTCTCGACCGCTTTGGCCAGATTCTCCAGGTGCTGGATTTTGACCAATCGACCGCCGCCGTAAATCTGATCCAAGCGAAAAGGTGAATCGGTCCAATCGGATCGAATCTTCAGACCGCGGCGAAATGCTTTTGCCGCGTTTTCATATTGGCCCAACGCCACCAGCGCGAACCCCTGGCGGAAATAGGGTTCGGCCAGATCGGGCGCCATTTGAGCAGCCGTTTTATAGCGCTCCACTGCGGGCAAATACTTCTGCTTGCCGAAGTTCCCGTCGCCGAAGCCCAGAAATTTGCCGGCCTTCGCTTTTTGCTCGGCGTTGCTGGTTCTGCCCTTTCGCCGAACCGACGGTTCGGCCGCGGGAACTTCGTGGTCTCGATCTCCAATGCGCGCCGCCGCAGCAGGCTCGGGAACCAACCGATCGCTCGGGACGAAACCGAAATACGCCGGATCATACGGCCAGAAAGCCGGCGTGTAGGCAGGCGTCCAAATCAGCGGATAGCCAGTGCCCCAATAGAGCCACGTGCTCGAAATGTCGTGGGCATGATGGTGATGCTCGTGCGGTAGAGAGAAATGGCCGGAACCGATAGCCGTAGGGCCCGGCTGCAGATTTGGCGCCGGTGGATGGAGCGCATGATGCGGCGCGGGCGCGAGCGACAAATGATTGACGGTCGGCGGCTCGGCGGCCCCGACTGCCAAACGCTGTTGATAGAATTGGGCCGCGGCGGGCGTGGTACTCCATAGCGGCACCACGAACATCACGGCCCAACACACCCCAAAACGTCGCATGGGCCCTCCTTAGCGGCCGACGACCAGCACGTCTCACTCGAAGGCATTATGTTGCCGCCCCAGCACGAAAGCAAGACAAACTCAATGGGGGCTCAGCGCAACCGGCTACGGCTCAGTCCATGCTCGTCTGGCCCAAAAGTTTGCGCAGGGCCGTGATGCCGATCTCGCCGAACTGCCGCGGCGCGATACGCCAAATCTGCGGGTTCATCAACTCTACCGACAGATGGCCGTCGTAGTTGATCGCACGCAGCCGGGAGATGAGCGGGGAGAGCCCGATGTCGCCTTCGCCGGGCAAAACTCGGTCGGCATCGGTGGCCAACTCGCGAGCCACGCCGGCTAAGTCGCAAAGCTGCACGTGGAACAAATTGTCGCGGGACAGGTAGCCCAAGTCCTCGGGCTTGCTAGGGCCCACGTAATAGTGAAACGCATCCAAGCAGATGCCCAAATGGGGACTGGCGATTTCGGCCACCAGAGCGGCCGCGGTTTGCAGGTTGTTGGCAAACGCGGCGCGAGCCTGAAACTCGAAGGCCAGCCGCACGGCATGCTGTCCGGCCAACTCGGCGGCCTGCCGCAGCGAGCCCTGGATCTGCTGCAAATCTGATTGCCTGAGCGGACCCGCGATGTCGCCGGCCAGCACCAACGTGCCGATTCCCAGGGCCTGGCATTGAGCCAGTCGGCGGGCGAAGGCCTGCCAGTGTTGGGCGCGAAAATCGCCTTGGTTGGCAAACAGCCCCCCTTGAAAGCTGGCGACCGGCGCAACGACCTGATGCCGATCGAGCAACTCGCGCAAATCGTCGTGGCTGTGCCGTTCCAGGTACGTGTCGAGTTTGCCGACCCACAGTTCGATGGCGTGGCAGTGTCCGGCCGGATACTCCTTGATGTCGTCCTCCAAGGGCGCGTCGAGCGAACAGACCTGACTGAGGGCCAGCTTCATCGCGTGCCTCGAGTTTTGGCGGGACTATTGTGGCCTGCCGCCAACGTCGATCAGCCGGCTGATTTCGCCGACGCAATCGTCGACCTTGACGCGCCACTGACGGAGCGAATCGCGATCGCGCACTGTGACGGTCTGATCTTGCATCGTTTGTCCGTCAACGGTGATGCAATAGGGAGTTCCGGCCTCGTCCTGTCGGCGATAGCGGCGGCCCACCGCCCCTTTCTCGTCGTAGAAAACATTGTAATGCTTTTTCAGATCGCGATAAATCCGTTGGGCCACCTCGGGCATGCCGTCTTTTTTCACCAGCGGAAACACGGCGGCCTTGATCGGCGCGATGCGCGGATGGAACTTCATGACCACCCGCTGCTGCATTTTGCCGCTTTCGTCGGGCGCCTCGTCCTCGGTATAGGCCTGGCAAAGAAACGCCAGCGTCGCGCGATCGGCGCCGGCCGATGGCTCGATGACGTGCGGAATGTAACGCTCGTTGGTCAGATCGTCGCGATAGCTCAGGTCCTTGCCGCTGCCGCGATACCTGGGCTTACCCTCGGCGTCCAGTTCCACGACCAGCGCATCGCCTTGCCGCACGAGTTTGCCTTCCATATGGCTGCGCAGGTCGAAGTCGCCGCGATGGGCGATGCCCTCCAACTCGCCGAATTCGCCCGGCGGCAAAAAAGGGAACGCATATTCGATGTCGGCGGTGCCGCAGGAATAGTGGCTCAATTCATCCTGGTCGTGATCGCGCAGCCGCAGCCGCTCGCCCGCCAGACCCAGGTTCAAATACCACTGGTAGCGCCGGTCGCGCCAGAATCTGTACCACGCGGGCGAGGATTGAGGATGACAGAAAAACTCGATTTCCATCTGCTCGAACTCGCGCGAGCGGAAGGTGAAGTTGCGCGGCGTGATTTCGTTGCGAAAACTCTTGCCCATCTGTGCAATGCCGAACGGCACCCGCACGCGCGTGCTGTCGAGCACGTTCTTGAAGTTGACAAAAATCCCCTGCGCCGTTTCGGGCCGCAAAAAGGCCGCGCCCTCTTCGCCGCTCAGAGCGCCAACGTAGGTCTTGAACATCAAATTGAATTCGCGCGGCTCGGTCAACGTGCCGAGTTCCTTGGCCTCTGGGCCCAGGACTCGCGAGAAATCCTTGACGGTCGTCAGCGATTGGAGCGCGCTATGCCATTGCAATTGTTCGACGTCCTTGCCGCGGTAATTGAAGAACTTCAGCGCCCGCTGCTGCGTTTCGGCCAGCCCCTCGTCGCCGCCACTTTGGGTGGCGACAAAAACCGTCTGACCCTTGGCCTCGACCCAACGGCCGCGCACCTGGTCGTGCCGATAGCGTTTCTTCGATTCGCGACAGTCGACCATATAGTCGTGAAACAAATCGTAGTGCCCCGAGCACTTCCAGACTTGCGGATGCATGATGATCGTGCAATCCAGTCCGGTCATCTCGAACGGCTCGGGCGCGTTCGCGAGCACGGCCAGATCGTCGTGCCCGCGGACCATATCCTGCCACCAGGCTTCCTTGACGTTGCGTTTCAATTCGACGCCCAGGGGGCCGTAGTCCCAGAAGCCGTTCAAGCCGCCGTAGATTTCGCTCGACTGAAACAAAAAGCCGCGCCGCTTGCACAGAGAAACCAGCTTGTCCATGTCCATGGCTTGAAAAAATCCCCCGATGCACCGAAGTCGCCAACACGTGAAAGACCTAGAAGTTTACTCCGTGCCACGGGCCCTGGTCTATGGCACGTGCCCGGTGGCCGTCGCACGAATTTCGATCGGTTCGACGGCCGGGTCGAAGCGAGGCACGATCGCAAAACGGTCGACCTCGGCGGCCAGCTCGATGTCGTGCTCCATCCCGATGGCGACCAAGTTTCGCCCACCGTGGCTGGCCCGCAACGCCTCGACCAGGCGACGCGCGAGTTTCTTGGCCGTGGCATGGGCCGCGATCTTGGCCCAAGTATCTCGGGCAATCGCGGCCTCGTCGTTGAGCTCCCACGAATCGTCGGCCGTGAGGCGAGTCACGATCGCGCCGGCCAACAGCACATCCTCGCGCGTGACTCGGCCGTCAGTTCCCGCGCAAATCACGTCAATCAACGAGCCCGCAGCCAAGAGGTCGACAACGGCCGAAAGGTTCGCAAACGCTCCGATCAAGACCTCGCGTGCGTGCTTGCAGCGTCCGAAAGCCCGCGTGCCATTGGTCGTGGTGAGCACCAATGTTTTGCCGACCACGACCTGCGGCGTGTACTCCGAGGGCGAGTTTCCTAAGTCAAATCCTGGAATCGGCAGCCCGCCCCGTTCGCCCCCCAACACCGACTGACCGGCCGGAAGTGCCGCGGCGCGTTGGCGCGCTTCCTCGATCGTCAAGCAGGGGATCACGCCCAGAGCGCCGGCGGCCAGGGCATAAACCATGGTCGTTGTGGCCCGCAAGACGTCGATGACGACGCAGGTGCTGCCGGCCATATCGTCGGTCGTGACCCCTTCGGGCAAAAGATGAACTCTCAATTTGGGCATCGAGGTGCTCTTCGGTTTTCGATGGACAAGTCCCATGATAGCGGCTGGCAAAAAACGCGAAATGGCCTGGCGGGCGTCGCGCAGCGATCTCCTCTGCCCGGTCCGGGCCAGCGCCGCTACAATGATCGGCCATGCCGTACAACTCGTTGGCCGATTTTCTCGAAGAACTCGCTGCGCACGGCGAACTGGCGCGCGTCAGCGCGGAAGTCGCTCCGGCTCTCGAAATCGCCGAAATCACTCGCCGGGTAGCATGCGCTGCTGGGCCGGCGCTGTTGTTCGATCGTGTGCGTGGACAAACTTTCGCGGTCGTCACCAACCTGTTGGGCACCGAAGCCCGCGCATGCCGCGCGTTGGGCCTCGAATCGCTTGACGACATCGCCGAGCGGACCGAAGCGTTGATCCAAGAGCATACTCCCCAGAATTGGTTCGACCGCCTGAAGATGACTGGCGACGAAGCCGGGGCTCATAAATTCCGCGCTAAAACGCTCAAAAGCGGCGCCTGCCAACAGGTCGTGCGGCTGGGACGAGACGTTGACCTGGCCGGCCTGCCTTTGTTGACACAATGGCCCGGCGAGACGGGTCCGGCGATCACCGCAGGGCGGCTCATTACGCAAGATTGCGGGTCGGAGGCGCGGGGCGTCACAATCTGCACGCTGCAGGCGATCGATGCCAATCGTTTGGCGATTCTCGACGACGGCCACTCCAGCTTTGCGCGCCATTGGGACCATCACCTGACAGCGCACGAAAAGATGCCGGCGGCGGCGGTCTTGGGGGGCGATCCGGCAGGCATGATCGCCGCGAGCATCGAGCTGCCAGACGAGGTCGATGCGTATCACGTCGCCGGTTTACTGCGGGGCCGAGGAGTCGAACTAGTCCGGTGCCGCACGCACGCTCTGGAAGTGCCCGCTGAGGCCGATTTTGTTTTTGAGGGTTATCTCGACCCGGACTCCGCGCCGGCGCTGGTCGAGTCCGCGGCCGTCGGCGGCAGTCATTATCGCGTGGCGCGGCCGGCCGCGGTCTTGCATGTGACGGCGATCACGCATCGCAGCCATCCAATATTTCCGGCGTGGATCGACAGCGGACCGGCGGGTGAGACGGGCGTGCTATTCGAAACACGCCAGCGGATGCTGCTGCCGACCCTCCGCTTTGCGGCACCCGACGTCGTGGATTTGCATTTGCCTGCCTACGGCGGTCCGCACCGCTTCGCGTTCCTTTCGCTCCGCAAGCGTTATCCGTTTCACGCGCGGCAAATTGCCAGCGCCGTGTGGGGCTCGGCGGCTTTGAAGTTCACGAAGTTTCTGGTGCTGGTCGACGCGCATGTAAACGTGCACGACGTGCCGCGCGTCCTGGCGGAAATGGGAGCCAACGTGGCCCCCGAACGGGACGTGTTTTTCCACGACGGGCCGGCCCACGGCTCGGACCATGCCAATGGCTTTGCGCCGCTTGGTCGGCACGTGGCAATCGACGCGACCGCAAAAGTCGCCGGCGAACAATCGGGCAACTGGCCCGCTCCGCTGGACGCTGGCGAGGAAATCCGGCAATCGGTCGACCGCCGTTGGGCCGAGTACCAACTCGATCCACAAAAACGCGCCAAGTAGCTCTGAAAAAACCGGATCCACGCGGTTATCATGCACGCATCGCCGGGCGCTGGGAAACGCGCGGCGCGCGTCTGGCTCGAGTAGGCACATGGCGGTCGACAAATCGGAAGCTCGCGTGCGGCGGATGTTCGGAGAGATCGCCACGCGCTATGATTTCTTGAACCATTTGCTGTCGCTGGGGGTCGACATCTATTGGCGCTGGCGTACCGTGCGAAAAGTTCCGCCCAAAGGCGATGCGCCGATTCTGGATCTGTGCACCGGCACCGGCGACCTGGCGCTTGCCTACTATCGGGCCGGCAAGGGCCGCTCGCAGATCGTGGGGGCCGACTTTTGCCACCCGATGTTGGTCATCGGCCGCGACAAGGCCGAGCAGGCCCACGCCGGGCAGGTCGCGTTCGTGGAAGCCGATGCCCAAAAGCTCCCGTTTCCGGACGACCACTTTCAGATCGTTTCGGTCGCCTTCGGGCTGCGTAACGTGACGGACACCGATCGCGGCCTGCGAGAAATGGTGCGCGTGTGCAGGCCAGGCGGCCGGATCGCCGTGTTAGAGTTTTCGATGCCCGGCTGGCAGCCGTTCGGGTTTTTGTATGGCTGGTATTTTCGCCGCCTGCTGCCACGGATCGGCCAGGCGCTGACGCGTAACCGTCAAGAGGCCTATAATTACTTACCCCAGAGCGTGGGCGAGTTTCCTTCGGGTGAGGCGTTGTCGGAGCGTATGCGTTTGGCCGGAGCCAGCCAGGTGAGGTATTATCCCCTGACATTGGGCGTTGCAACTTTATATGTAGGCAGCAAATGACATCTTCGCACGACACGATGGAGCCGAAGGTGGTTTTGGCCATGACCGGCGCCAGCGGCGCGATCTACGCCCTGCGCCTGTTGGAAGTGCTGCTCGAAGAGGATTACCACGTCCACCTGGTGATCAGTCCATCGGCCCAACTGGTGCTGCGACAAGAGCTCGGGCTGGAGCTGGATCTGGAGAATCTGAATCCGGCCAGCCTCTTGTTCGGTTTCGATTCGCCGGAGCGTCGGAAATTGCCGCCGGCGATGGCCGATGTGCTGCGCGGCGCCGCGCCAGCTTCGATGGGGCAGGACCACAAGGTCACGTATCATCGTTGCAACGACCTCATGTCCCCCATTGCCAGCGGGTCGTTCATGACGTCCGGAATGGTCATTTGCCCCTGTTCGGGAAGCACCCTCGGGGCGGTAGTCCATGGGACGGGCGAAAACCTGGTCCACCGCGCGGCCAGCGTGCATCTCAAGGAACGGCGCAAGCTGATCGTCGTCCCGCGCGAGACGCCGCTGTCGACGATTCAACTGGAAAACATGCGACTCGCAAGCGAGGCCGGAGCCGTCGTGCTGCCGGCCATGCCTGGGTTCTATCATGGAGTGACCTCCATTCGCGACCTGGTCGATTTTGTCGTGGCCCGGATTTGCGATCAGTTGGGCATTGTCCATTCGCTCGTGCGTCGTTGGGGAAGCTAACGGTCATGCCGCGGCGACTCCGCCACATTCTGGAGATGATTCGCTTCAGCCACACGCTCTTCGCGCTCCCTTTTGCGTTGCTCTCGGCGGTGATGGCCTGGACGGCCGGCGCGCGCAGCGAACCGAGCATCGCGTGGCGGTGGCAAGAGTTGTTGGGCATCGTGCTGTGCATGGTCGCGGCGCGCAGCACGGCGATGGCGTTCAATCGCATCGCCGACTGGCGGCTCGACGCCCGCAATCCGCGGACGCAAATGCGGCACATCCCAGCCGGGACGCTTTCGGTCGGCAGCGTCGCGGCGTTTGCCGTTTTCTGCTCGGTCGCGTTCGTGTTTTCGACGCTGCTGTTTTTGCCCAATCGCTTGCCGATAGTTCTCTCGCTGCCGGTACTGATATTTTTGCTCGGATACAGTTTCACCAAGCGATTTACGGCAGCGGCCCATTTTTGGCTCGGGGCGGCATTGATGCTGGCGCCCATCTCGGCCTGGATCGCGATTCGCGGCCAACAAATCATGGAGAACCCGGCCGATCTGTTGCCGGCGGTCGTGTTGGGAGGAGCGGTGCTGTTGTGGGTCTCAGGCTTCGACATCATCTACGCTTGCCAGGATGTCGACTTCGACGTGGCGACCGGATTGTACAGCCTGCCGGCACGGCTAGGCGTCGGCCGGGCCCTACGACTGGCCGCGTGGTGCCATTTGGGCATGGTGATTCTTCTGGCCCTGCTACCCTGGGCCTTTCCCCCGCTGGGCTGGATCTACGCCTTGGGCATTGTGGCCGTCGCGGCACTGCTGGCCTACGAGCACGCTTTGGTACGGCCTGACGACTTGACCCGAGTGAATGTCGCGTTTTTTCAAATAAACGCGGTCATCAGCATCGGTCTGCTCGTGGTAGGCATCTTGGACTTGCTGACTTGAGCGAAGCTGGTAGGCTAAAGTTAGGGTTTTCATCGGTTCCGCTGGTCGGGCTGCTTTTTTCCGAATGCAAGTGCCAAGACGATGATACGGGCCACCGAACCAACGCTGAAATCGATTCGCGAGAAGATCGAAGCCGGCATGCGGCTCTCGCTGGATGAAGGCGTGTATCTTTACCGGCCCGACGTGCCGCTTCCGGAAGTCGGCGAATTGGCCAACCTGGTACGCGAGCGCAAGAACGGCAACCGCGCGTTCTACAACATCAACACGCACCTCAATCCGACTAACGTCTGCGTTTATCGCTGCGTGTTCTGCGCTTTTCGCTCCGACCTGCGCAACCCCAAGGGCTACTTGATGAGCGACGAGCAGATTTTGGCTCGCGCCCAGGAAGCCACAGACTGCGGCGCTACAGAAATGCACATCGTGGGCGGCCTGCACCACCAGATGAAGTATGAATGGTATTTGAATCTGATCCGCATCTTGCACGCGTCCTATCCTCGGCTGCACCTGAAGGCTTGGACCGGCGTGGAAATCGACTGGTTCGCCCGTATGACCGGTCGCGGAATTCGTTCGATTTTGGAAGAGATGATCGACGCCGGTCTGGGTAGTTTGCCGGGAGGGGGCGCGGAGATTTTCCACCCCGAGGTGCGCGACCGGATTTGCGAGCACAAGGCCGACGCAGGCCGCTGGATCGACATCCACCGCACGGCCCACCAATTGGGCCTGCGATCCAACGCCACCTTGCTCTACGGGCATCTGGAAAACGCGTTTCATCGCGTCGATCACTTGATCCGTCTGCGCGAGTTGCAGGACGAAACCGGCGGTTTCCAGACGTTCATTCCGCTGGCCTTCCATCCGGACAACACCGGCTTGAGTCACATCAAAAAAGCCTCAGGCCTGATGGACCTGCGCACCGTCGCCGTGTCGCGGCTGACGCTCGATAATTTCGACCACGTCAAGGCTTATTGGATCATGCTGGGCGTCGGCGCCGCGCAGACGGCCCTAGCCTTTGGCGCCGACGACCTGGACGGCACCGTGCGACACGAACTGATCTATCACGACGCCGGGGCCACAACGCCCGAGATCCTCTCGGTCGACGAGATTCGCCGCTTGATCGTCGAAGCCGGACGCGAGCCGATCGAGCGCGACACGCTCTATCATCGCGTCGTGCGCGACGGCGCCACGTGGCAAACGGCCGAATCGCTTGTGGCCGCCGTGGATTAGTCCGCGGACGCGTGCGCATCGGCCGGCAACTGCGCCCGACTTGCCAATTTCGACGTGGCATAACTGCTACGATTCAACGTGCCCGCTTGGCCGCAGTCGACGTTCATCCGACGTCGCCCAAATCGAGCGATTTGCCGTAGCGCGCCAGCGCCATCCGTCGCAACAGTGCGTGCTCGGGCCGAGAGAGTTCGGGATCGGACTCGACCAACAGAATAGCATCGCCGCGGGCTTCTTCAACCGTGGCCGCGTCGCGCACCAGATCGGCGATTCGCAGCGGAGGCAGACCATGTTGCCTCGTGCCCAACAGATCACCCGGACCGCGCAGGGCGAGGTCAATTTCAGCCAGGCGAAAACCGTCGGTGGAGTCGACGAAGGCTTGGATCCGCGTCTCGGCCTCCTCGGTTTGCGGGCTGGCGAACAGGCAACAATATCCGGGAAACGAGCCTCGGCTGATCCGTCCGCGCAGTTGATGCAACTGTGCCAGGCCGAACCGTTCGCCGCCTTCGAGGGTCATGAGCGTGGCATTAGGCACGTCGACGCCGACTTCGACAACCGACGTGGCGACCAGCACCTGCATGTCGCCGTGACGGAACGCATCCATGGCCCCGTGTTTTTCCGAGGGAGTCATCCGGCCATGCACGAGGCCGATGCGAAACGCCTCGAGTTCGCCGTTGGCCAAGGCCTCATACGTTTCGTCCAGACTCGCGGCCTGCACTTGCTCGGAACCCTCGACCAGCGGCACGATCACGTAGCCTTGCCGGCCTTCACGTAGTTTTTTACGAAAAAACTCCCACCAGCGGGCCCGCTGGTCGGCCGGTGGATAGTACGTGTAGACATTCTGGCGGCCCGGCGGGCTGTCGGACAGCGTGGTGACGTCCAAATCGCCAAATAGAGTCATGCTGACGGTCCGCGGGATCGGCGTGGCGGTCATCACGAGGTAGTGGGGATTGAGGGCCGTGTTTTTCAGGGCCGCCCGCTGCCGCACGCCGAATTTGTGCTGTTCGTCGATCACCACCAGTCCCAGTCGAGCAAACGACACGTCGCCGGTCACGACGGCTTGGGTTGCAATCAGGATTTGAATGTCGCCCGAGGCGACTTGCGCCAGCAATTCTTGGCGGGCTTTTGGCGTTTGTCCGCCGGTCATCAGACCCAGGCGCGTGTGACTGCCGGCCAACAGCCGTTCGAGTGTTTCGCTGTGTTGGCGCGCCAGGACTTCCGTGGGGGCCATCAAGACGACTTGCGCCTGGTGGGCGACGGCCAACAGCATGGCGTAGACGGCCACGATGGTTTTGCCACTGCCGACGTCCCCCTGCAACAGGCGGTTCATCGGGTGCGGCCGCCCCATGTCGGCGGCAATCTCGGCCACTGCGTGGTTTTGTCCGGCGGTGAGTTGAAAGGGGAATAAGCGGCGGATACGGGCGTCGATTTTCGCCGTCAGCTCAAGCGACGCCGCCTGCGTAGTATCGTGAACTTGCCGGCGTTTGAGCGCCAGCGCCAATTGCAGAATCAGCAGTTCCTGATAGATCAGTCGCCGCCGCGCTTGCTTCAGGCTTTCGCGGCTGTCGGGAAAGTGCAGTTGCGGCAGGGCCGCATGCAGGGACCACAGGTGATGGGCGTCGAGGTAGGCTGTCGGAAAGACTTCTTCCAGGTGATCGAGGCAGACATCCAACGCGCGGCGGACCAATTGGCGCACGTGGCGCTGCGCCAGCCCTTCGGTCAACGGATAGACTGGCAGCAACTGCCCAACGGGCGCCGGCTGCTCGGCGTCAACGACTTGCACATGGGGATGGACCATTTCCCAGCGCATACTCCGCCGCTTGGCTTTGCCGGACAACAACAAAACCTGACCGCGTCGATACTTTTCGCGTAGAAATGGCTGATTGAACCACAAGGCCCGCAAATGACCGTTTCCCTGCCGCACCAACACGCCCAGCACCGAACGGCCCTGGCTGCGGTCGGCCAGGTCGACCTCCTCGACGGTGCCCAAGACGCTGACCAGCGGTCCTTCTTCCAATTGGTCGATGGCGCGCAGATCGGTCAGATCCTGATAGTCGCGGGGGAAAAAGAAGAGCAAGTCGCGCACCGTGGTGACGCCCAACTTTTCCAATTGTTCGGCGCGCTGTGCGCCGCACCCCTTGAGAAACTGAACCGGGGTCGTCAGTTCGACCGAAGGCGACTTGTCCGAGATCCGCGACATGCTCTCATTCTATCGCGCCGAGCCTCGCATCGGCACATGGGGCAGCACATGAACGGCGAAAACGCCCGAGGCTAGCGTTTGAGATACCGCTGGTAGGCCGCCACGGCCAATTCGTCACAACGGTCGTTTTCGGGGTGGCCGCTGTGGCCGGCGACGCGCACGTAGGTGAGCTGGTGCCTGGCGACCAATGCATCGAGCCGCCGCCAGAGGTCTTCGTTCTTGACCTCTTTCCACTGGGTTCCCTCGCGGCGGCGCCAGCCATTGGCTTTCCACTTGGCCAGCCATTCGACCAGCCCCTTGCCCACGTAAACGCTGTCGGTCATCAGCATGACGTGCGACGGCCGCTTCAGGCTTTCCAGGCCGCGAACTACCGCGGTCAACTCCATGCGGTTATTAGTTGTTTCCGCCTCGGCCCCCTGCGACTCCAGCTCCTTATTCGACGCCGGATGCTTGAGAATGAAGGCCCAGCCGCCGGGGCCCGGATTGCCGCTGCACGCGCCGTCGGTGAACAATTCGACTTCAGGCAAGTCGACGGTGGAGGGGTTGGACTTTGCCATGGGGGCCCATAGTACCGGAATCCCAAGAAATAAAAAGGCGGAGCGGAGAAGGCCAGGGCGTTGGAGACCGAGGCGGACGCGGGCCTCAGGTAGCCGCCGGCGTCTCGAGCCGCGGAAGATCGGTGCGTCGCTGCTTAGTGAGGTCTTCCAGCCCGGCGGGCACGGCCGATTCGGATTTAGGCTGATCGGCCCGCGTCCAGGGCAATCGCACGGTGAAGGTGCTGCCTTTGCCCAGTTCGCTTTCCAACAAGATCTCGCCGCCCAGCAATTTGCAAAGCTCCTTGACGATCGACAGGCCCAAGCCGGTGCCCGAGTACTCACGCGTCATGGCGTCGCCGCCCGAGAGCACCGATTTGCCTTGGCGGAATTTTTCGAAAATGCTCACCTGATCTTCCTCGGCGATGCCCACGCCGGTGTCGATCACCTTAAGCACCAGTTCGTTGGGCTCGCCGCGCTCGGCACTGACCACGATTCGCCCCCCTTCGGGCGTGAACTTGATCGCGTTGGAAAGCAAGTTGTTGAGGATTTGCTGCACTTTGGCCTGGTCCTGGAACATCTCGGGCAGGTTCGGCTCGATCTCGGTATCGAGGTCGATATTCTTGCGCTCCGTGAGCGGCCGGGCCATGTCGCACTGGGCCGTGACGACCGGCTCGATGCGAAAGTCGGAAAGCCGCAGTTCCATCTTGCCGCTCTCGATCTTCGCCAGGTCGAGAATGTCGTTGATCATCTCGAGCAACACTTTGCCGGAGGTTTGGATATTCTTGACATATCGCTTCTGCTTGTCGTCGAGCGAGGCAATCGATTCGAGCACGTCGCTAAAACCGATAATCGCGTTGAGCGGGGTGCGCAGTTCGTGGCTCATCGTAGCCAAAAAGTCGCTTTTCAGTCGGTTCATTTCATACAGCCGCATGTTGGCCTGCGCCAGCTCGTCGACTTTGGCGTTCAGGTTGTCGTTGAAGTCCTTGAGCTCTTCCTGGTTAGTCGCCAACTGGCGCAACATGCGATTGAACGCCATCGCGAGTTTTTCGAATTCGTCGCCCGTGTGCAGGTCGGCCCTCAGGGCGATTTCGCCCAAGCTGATCCGATCGCTCACGTCGCGCAAATGGGCCAGCGGCTTGACGATCACATAGCGCACGATCACGTAAGAAGCCAACATGGCCAGGAACACTGTGATGAAGGCCGTGCCCAGCAAAAAGGAGTTGTTGTCGCTGGTCGCCTTCTGAATCTTGTCGTCGGGCAAGCAGACTTTGGCCACCGAAACCAAATCGCCGCTTTTCTCCGGGGGTACCCCGTCTACGCCCAGGTTCAAACCGAGATGGCACAACACGCACTGCCGGTTGGTAATCCGAATCGGCGCGTAGAACTGGTATTCAGGCTTGCCATTGACGACGATCCGCCGTTCGCGAAACTCGCGCGTGGGAGTGTTATCGGCCTCGGGCTGGACCGAGGGCTTGAACTGTTTGAGAACGTCCAACTCGAATTCGTCCTTGGGCCCGTTGGGGCCTTCCTCGACCGGTCGCACGAATTCCCAACGATACTCCCGGCTCGCCAAACCCTTGCGAAGGTCCTCGACGAGCTCGGCAAAATTATCGCCGGTCTTGTCGTCTACCTCGCTTTGCCACACCCGGCCATGGTGCATGACGATGATCGTTTCGACCAGGCTCCGCGCCGTCTCGCGGCTGGACTCGCGAACCAACTCTTCCGTGCTGCGGCCGTACCACCAGAAGCTGCCGAGGATCAACACAAGCAAACAGCCGCCAAACAAGTAGCGGCATTTCCGCTCCAAGCTGGTTTCGCCCAAAACACGTTTCAGTGAGCGATACGACATGCTGGTCTGACCAAGCGGGTCGAAGTTCCTCAATTCCTTTAGTTTACGAGAATTCGAAGGCAAACTCCAAGGGGAAAGTGTCCTCCAAGTGCCCGGAATTGGCCGTTCTCACAGCATGTCCACCGGATCGACGTCGGCGATCCACTGGATCCCCTCGGGCGGTTTCAGCGAACCAGTGGCCTCTCGGATCGCGTGGCGCAGCTCGGCGCCATCGGAACCATGAACTTGCAGATGAAAGCGGAAATTTCCCCGCAACTTGGCGATCGGCGCCGGCGCCGGACCCAAAACGCGCGATTTCGTCGCGGATTGATCCAGCGCCGCCCTCAAACGAATCGCAATTTCGTCGGTAAATTGCCCCGTCGGCAACTCGACCGGGCCGCGCACCACGATACGGATCATGTTGGCATAGGGAGGGTAGTCGAGTGATTGCCTGATGGGCAGTTCGCGGGCGGCAAACGCCTGGAAGTCATGCCGCACGGCGGCCACGATGGCAGTGTGCTCGGGGCTGAATGTTTGCACCAGGACGCGTCCGCCTTTTTCGCCCCGTCCGGTGCGGCCGGCAACTTGGGTCACCAACTGAAACGTGCGTTCCGCCGCGCGAAAGTCGGGAAGGTGCAGCGCCGTGTCGGCATTGATCACACCGACCAACGTCACGTTCGGAAAATCAAGCCCCTTGGCGATCATTTGCGTCCCGAGCAGGATTCGCACTTCGCCGTCGCGAAACTGCCTTAGCGCCGCTTCGTGGCTGCCCGACTTTTGCATCGTGTCGGTATCCATCCGCAAACAACGATGTTCGGGAAATCGGGCTTTGACCTCGTCCTCCAAGCGTTGTGTTCCCAGGCCCCGATACTGAACGCCGACGAAGTGGCACTCAGGGCATTCACTCGGTGCGGCCACTTGATAATCGCAGTAGTGGCAAATGGCCTGCTGCTGATGCAAGTGGTGCGTCAAGGCGATCGCGCACCGCGGACACTCGAGCACCATGCCGCAGGCCGGGCATTGGATATGCGTGGAAAAGCCGCGTCGATTCAGTAGCAAGATGACTTGCCCGCCCTCTTTCAAGGCCGCGTCCATCGCCAGGTGGAGTTGCCGGCTAATAGCTCCGCGGCTGCGGCGATCGCGAAATTCGGAGCGCAGGTCGATCGTCCCAACCGCCGGCAGCGGCCGGTTGAAAATGCGGCCAGGCAACGACACGAGGCGATACTGGCCCGTCTGGGCCCGCTGCCAGCTTTCCAGCGACGGCGTCGCCGAACCGAGCACCAAGGGAATCTGTTCGGCCCGAGCCCGTTCCAGGGCCACGTCGCGGGCATGGTAGCGGGGAGCGGTCTCTTGCTTGAACGACGTCTCGTGCTCTTCGTCGAGAATGATGAGCCCCAAATTGGGCGTGGGCGCAAAAATGGCGCTGCGCGGACCCACCACGACCGAGACGCGGCCGGCGGCGATCTGTTCCCACGAGCGACGCCGCTGGGTGTCGCTCTGGTGGCTGTGAAGCACGGCCACGTCGCCAAAGCGCGAGCGAAAGCGGGCTTCGGTCTGCGGCGTCAAACTGATTTCCGGCACCAGCATGATCGCCTGGCGGCCGAAGCGCAGCACCTCTTGAATCGCCTGAATGTAGATTTCAGTCTTGCCGCTGCCGGTCACGCCATGCACGAGCACCGTCTCGTGTGTGCGCGAGTTCAAGGCCGCTAGGATCGTGTCGAGCGCCGGCTGTTGATCGGCATTGAGCGTCAAATGGGCAGCGGGAACATGCTGCTCGGGCTCGATATTTTGCCCCGCGTCGAAGCGTCGGGACTCGAATACGACGAGGCCCTTTTTGTACAGCGTCTGGATCGGGCCCACGGTGCAGCGGGCCGCGCCGGCTACTTGCTGGATCGGTGAAGGACGTTGGCAGCCGGTCAAATAATTCACAATCCGCTTTTGGGTCGGCGTAAGCTTGAGCTGCGCAAGGCGGGCCGCGACGTGGTTGGGTAGCGAGACGAACTGAGCCAGCCGCGTGCCGCTCTGGCTGCGCACTCCGGCCGGCACCACTGCATCGATCACTTGAGCCCAGCTGCACAAGTA
The DNA here is from genome assembly GCA_041499515.1 of Planctomycetia bacterium. Lineage (GTDB taxonomy): Bacteria > Planctomycetota > Planctomycetia > Pirellulales > PALSA-1355 > PALSA-1355. Next base: position 19,855 of record JBGQKM010000010.1, read on the forward strand.
GTAATCGGCCATCCACTCAGTCAGACGCAGCATCGAGGGGCTCAAGAGAGAGAGAGCGTCGAGGATGCTGTGCAACGGTTTGAGCCGCCGCGCCCCGGCCAATCGGTTTTCCAGCCGCACGCAGTAGCCCGTCGCCAATCGGTCCCCCTTGCCAAAGGGCGCTCGAACCCGCTGACCGGCCGCGATCTGGCTTCGCAGCCGCTCGGGCACGCCATAGTCAAACGGCCGCTCCGGCCCGGTAGGAAAAACGACCGTCGCCACAAACTGTTCGCGCGCGTCGTCCTCGTCCCATGGGGGCGGGTTGAGTTCGAACAGGCTCTGTTGCTCACTCGTCATGCGTAATGGTTCGATGGCCGCGCGGGCTGGTAAAATCGCCGGTGTAGCGGGGGGCCAGGCGAGCCGTTAGGATACGTTCGGGAGGGGACGACACTCACAATATCCTAAGCCAGACGAGTACTGGCAAGCGAAGGGTCCACCGTCGATGCGGCTAGGAATCTTAGGCGGAACGTTCGATCCGGTCCATTATGGACACTTGCTGCTGGCCGAATCGTGCCGTGAGGCACTGAGTCTAGACGAGGTCTGGTTTTTACCCGCCGCCGTGCCGCCTCACAAACAGCAGTACGAACATGCGCCCGGCCCACAGCGGGTCGAAATGCTCGAACTGGCAATCGGAGGTCACGCGGCCTTCTCGGTTTGTCAGATCGAAATTACCCGCGGCGGCGTCAACTACACGGTCGACACGTTGGCTCGCTTGAAGGCCGAGGACCCCTTGAGGGAACTGTTTTTCTTGATGGGAGCCGATTCGCTACTTGACTTGCCCACCTGGAAAGAACCCGCCCGGCTTTGCCAGCTTGCCACGCCGGTGGTTGTCTGCCGCTCGATCGGCGGAAACAGTTCCGGTGAATTCGGTGAGGCGCTCGACTTGCGCGGGCTGGATAATTTACTTCCGGCCGACCGCCTGGAAGCCATCCGCAAGCATCGTGTGCAAATGCCGAGGATCGACCTGACGAGCAGCGATATCCGACAGCGGGTGGCCATGGGCAAGAGCATTCTCTATCGGACGCCCCGGTCGGTCGAAAAGTATATCGAAACGCACGCGCTCTACAGGAATCTCGCCCCCGAGTCGGGCCAGCCTAGCCGCCACGGCGGGAGTTAAAGCATTACCCCGCCTTGCGCGATCCCAGCAGTGCTTGCAGTGGAGGAGCCACTGTTGACTGATCCAGATTGGGCAGAGCGCGTAGAACGTCCAGCACCTGTTCAAGTTGTTCGCGGGGGCTCAGCACCAGATCGATGAAGATCCAGCGGCGGCCCTTGAATTCGCAGGCGCCCGCGACCGATCCGTCAAACCAGTCCTGCCGCACGACCCAGCCGCATTGGACTGCCAGAGCGATGGCCTGCTCGAGAAGGTCCACCGTGTGCATTTTCGCGTCCGTGCGTACGGGGTTATGTCTCCCGGCATCCGCGCCGGGGCTAATTCGACGGCCGAGATTATATCGGCTTGCACTTTAGTTGCCCAGTCGGGCCCGTCGATATCGAGCATGGATTAAATCTCTTGGGTCCAACAAGTTAAGAAGCGTCAACCAGCAAGGCGGCGAGGCTGAAGCCGAACGGGCAAGACGGCGAGAGTTCGTCCTGTGTCCAATTTGGGCCGTTTGCTCAGTCAAGACAAACAACCGGAAACACGCATGTCTGCTAGCGAATCGTCCCGAGCTCCCAGCCTGGAAGACCAAGTGGCCATCCTAAAAGAGCAGCTTCACCAGGCGCAAAAGCTGACCGCGCTGGGCGAACTCGTGAGCACAACGACGCACGAATTCAACAACGTGCTTACCACGATCATCAACTACGCCAAAATGGGCCAGCGCCATCGCGATGAAGAAACCCGCGATAAAGCGTTCGAGAAAATCCTGTCCGCTGGCCTGCGAGCCGCGAGAATCACCAACGGGATTCTCGGTTTCGCGCGCAATCGCCCTCAAGGCATGGAGCCGGCCGACCTGGTGAAGGTGATTGAAGACTCGCTGTTGTTGCTGGAGCGCGAGATGGCCAAGTATCGGATCGTCGTCGACAAACAGTATCAGGAAGTGCCCCCGGCGATGGTCAACACGAACCAGATTCAGCAGGTGCTGATTAACCTGCTGGTCAATGCCCGCCAGGCGATGTCTGACGGCGGCCACATTTTGATTCGACTGGCCTACGATCCGCAACACAAGACGGTCGATTTGATGGTTCGTGACAGTGGTTCCGGCATTCCGGCCGACAAGTTGCCCCACATTTTCGATCGCTTCTTTACAACCAAGAGCGGCCCGGACGCCAGCGGCAAAGGCGGGACCGGGCTGGGCCTTTCGTTCTGTCGCGACGTCATCGAAGCCCACCAGGGCCGGATTCGGGTCGAAAGTACCGTTGGCAGAGGGACAGCGTTCACGCTCAAGCTGCCGGCGGCCAAGCATCCCGATCCGATCGCGCTGCCTATTAAAGTCTCGGCGCCCAACGAGCCCCAAACTCACTTGGCGGGTCACTAAAGGACCGTTGGCCGTTGGCTGCCGGCGGCGTTGGCGTCAATCGAATCGGCCTCGCGACTCTGCCAGGCCACAGGCGACCGACCAGCAGAATCGCAACGCTAATCCGCAAAAACAACCCGGGTCCTGCCACGGCCGGATTAAGACACGTTGCGCACCACGTCTCCAGCGCCGTGTGCCTTCCTCCCATTTCGTACGGCCGGCCCGGTTCTTGAGTCCCCACAACCGTGCGACCGGGTCTAGAAATGCGGCGGGCCGTAGTTACTCAAGCGGGCTTGGATGTGCGTCAGAATCTCTTGTTCCAAAGCCGTGTCGCGGCCTTGCGGAATCCAGCCGATCGTCGGCGGTGGCCCGGCCAACGGGTTGGTTACCCGGCGAAGCGCGGCGTCGTTGCGTAACGCGGTCGTATTCGTCGAGCTGATGGCGCCGGTTTCAGGGCGCGAAACGTCTTCCAGTTCCTTGTTGACCTGAACATCCACTAAGAAACCGGCCTCGGCCGGAATGATGCGTACCAGGGCCGTGCGGCGGATCGATTGCAGCGTGCTCTCCCAGCGCTCGTAGAGATCGGCCGAATCGCCATTCCAGGGCTCGAAAATCGTTGAGCCGCCGCGCGGATACGTGTCCAACCGCCCCTCGGTCAGCAGATCGCCGACCAGCCGCACGCGTTCTTCCTGCTGGATACGAAAGTAATCGTCAACCACATCGACAACCTGATCCCAAACTAAGTCGCGGTCCATCACCGTCACCAGCACTGGGTTCGGCTGGGGTGGCGGTGGGCCAAAGGCCAGTTCGGGTGGAACGTAACTCGGTGGACTCCAAGCATTGCAGCCCGCAATGGTCCATGTGCAAAGCAAAACGGCACACAGCCGCGCGGCAGGACACCAGCGTCCAGAAACAGCCCGATCGCAGCGCATAAGATCCATGCGAGGTGAATGGTCGCGAGAAATGGGGCGGTAGTGTGACGAAAAGCCGGCAGGGGGGCAAGAGCAGGTGACCGCTGCCGATCTTGGCCTGCTTGCCCGGCTTGCCACAAGACCCCCCGTGTCCCGGCCGAGGCTGATCGCGTGATAGCAGGGGGCGACCCGATGAAAAAAGCCGCACTTAAGAGCACGGCTTGTCAAGAGCCTGCGCAGTCCGACGGGCGGCTCGACTAGCCATAGTTCGAATCGATGCCCAAGCGCATTTTCAACTCTTCGAACTGCTCGCTGTACTGCTCGCTCGACGAGTGCACGTGCTCGGCTTCGGTAATGAACTTCATCTGGTCGTTGCAACGCACGTCGCGTGACGCAAAGATCTTTTCGTACTCGCTCAATTCGCTGCCGTAGATGATCACAAGTTTGTGCTCGTCGAATTGCACTTCTTGTGGGATGGCCGGATTCAGCACTGCGATCCCAGTGCAGCCGTCGTTGACCAACAGATCTTCGAAATCCCAGAGAATACTCTTGAGCACCGGCAGATCGATGTGCTCGCGATAAAGATCCACGTGGCCGTGGGTTTCGCGATTGTGGCTCGTTTCCAGCACGACATCGACTTCCGACCCCAGCGGATCGAGGATGTCCATGAAGATGTCGAACAAGTGTTCCTTGCTGGCGGCGCCCATCAACACCGGCACGCTCGTTTTGTTGTCTTCGTCACGATAGACATCGTGGCGAAAACCCTGGCAGGGGATCACCTGCAGATCGTACGACGGCCGTACGGCCCCGGTCAGGAGGAAGTTGCTATAGCGCGCGACTCCCAAGTGGGCTTCCAACTCCTCGTCGCTGAGGCGATCGAAGCTGCTGGCGGTGTGCGTCGGCATTCCATCGCGGAACACGTTGCGAAAGATTTTTTTCAAGAAACCCATCGGCGACCTCAGGATGTAAACCAGCTCAAAATGGCTTGTGGGCAACAAACCGCTCTTCACAAAAGCTTAGGTCATGCTCGCGAGCGTGCTCTGGCCCCATAACGGCATTGGGTGCCTTTTTATGTGCTGGATTTCGCGGCCCGCAGAAACGACACAATTGGTCGCTCCCGTCTCGAATGGAGAAAAGCGGGGAAAAACGCAGGATTTTCCACCTCACGCGGCGCGAACAAAACTAATCTAGCACCCACAAGTCTCCGCCGCGTCCCCGGAGCCAATCCACCTACTAGAAAGTTGCCGCCCGCGGGATAACCTCTAGAGAAAACGACGAATTTTCCCGCGGCAGACTCACCGCAATTGGAATGTCCTACGAAAGCCTCAACGTTGCTTTTGGCAAACATCGCGACTGCGCCCTAGCGCAAAACAACCGATCCATGGATACCCGGGAGCGGCTCTGTCGAGCTCGGAAAAACAAGCGACTCCCCCCCGCGAAGCTGGATCGTCGGCGACCAACGGCGATACAATCACGCCATGGCGCACGACCGGCTCATTGCTCCGAATCGTACGACAAACGCACGATTCTTTTCGCGAGGTCATTGGCTTTGACGAAAAACCTCCACGAGTTCTCTCTCGAACGGCCGCGCTGGCGGCCGTGGACGCGCTGCGTCGTGCTGGCATTGCTCACCGCGCTGCCTGCCTGTCAAAAGTCCGAAAGTCCGCTGCCACCTGCCCCCGCCGCCGAAGAGGCCGGAAATACTCCCGCGCGAGAATCCTGGGAGGCGTTTTATTTGCAAAACGCGAAAGTGGGCTATGGGCAAACCACCGTGCGCCCGATCGTCCGAGCCGGCCAGGAACTCGTACAGCTCGACTCGTTAAACCATCTGGCGATTTCACGGTTCGGTCAACAGACCGAACACGACGCCCGGATACGCACGCTGGAAACGCCCGCGGGACAAGTCGTCGAGTTCCGAACCGAAATCGCGTTCGGCCCCTCGCCGGTCATCGTGACTGGACACGTGGACGGGCCAGAGATGGTGATCGAGACCCAAACCAAGGGCCGCCGAGACGTCACGCGCATCGCCTGGTCGAGTGAGATCCGTGGCTTTCATGCCGTCGAACAGTCGCTCGAACAGGAGCCGCTCAGACCTGCCCAGCAACGAACCTTCAAAATGCTGATGCCGTTGATCAACCAGATTGCTGAGGTGGAACTCTCCGCGCGCGACTATGAAATGACCTCGGTTCTGGGCATTCAGACGAAGTTGCTGAAGATCGAAAGTATTGCTCACCTGCCGGACGACCAAACCATCGAGTCCACGCTTTGGACCGACGGCGAAGGTCGAACCATCAAAACGCGCGTCGCTGCGCTCGAGCAGGAATCGTACCGCACGTCGCGCGAGTTGGCGCTGGCCGCCGGAACTACCGGGGCCACGATCGACTTGGGATCGGACTTGACCGTCAAGCTCGACCGGCCCTTTCCGCAGGCCCGCCAGAGCCGGTTGGCCCGCTATCGGGTCGAATTGGCCAGCGGCGATCCGGCGAAGATATTTGCCTCGGGCGTCACACAGTCGGTCCGCTCTTTGGACGCCCACACAGCCGAGGTGACCGTGCGGAGCCTGCGGCCCGGCGACGCGGCGGCGGCCCCATCATCCGTGCTGGTGGCCCATGAGTATACGGTGGCCAATAGCGTGCTGCAGATCGACGACCCTCGCGTTCGCGCCATGGCCCGCGAAGCCCAAGGCAACGCCATGAACCCTCGGCAATCAGCGATCGCCCTGGAACGCTACGTACACCAGGCGATGACCAAGAAAAACTTTTCACAGGCCTTTGCCACCGCGGCCGAAGTGGCCGAGTCGCGCGAGGGAGACTGCACCGAACACGCGGTGCTGCTGGCCGCTTTGGCGCGCGCCTGCGGCATTCCGTCGCGCGTGGCCATCGGGCTGGTCTATCTCGAAAGCCTCGACGGGTTCGGCTATCACATGTGGACCGAAATGTATCTGGACGGCCAGTGGTGCCCGCTAGACGCGATCATGGGACAGGGGGGCATCGGCGCGGGCTACCTGAAGTTGACCGATTCGAGCTTGGACGGTGCTTCGGCTTACAGCAGCTTCTTGCCGGTGGCACAGGTCGTCGGGCAACTCAAAATCAGCCTGCTGACTGCCGAATAACGGACCATCGCCGGATCGCGAACTCATTCCGGCAGTTTGAAATCGGCAATCCACAATTGGCTCGACCGGTCGGCCGTTCGATTACTGGTCCACATTAGTTGCTGGCCGTCGGGCGAAAAGACCGGCAACACGTCGGCCGCCGGATGATCGGTGACCCGCGCGATTGGGCCCGGAGCGATCCGGCCGTCTTTGAGCTCATACTTCATCAGCCACAGGTCGTAATTCGGGCGGGCTTTTGGATCGGAATGGTCGGCGCCGGTCCAGATGAGGTACGGCTTCGTCGGATGCCAATACGGGGCCCAATTGACCCCTACGTTGTCGGTCAACGCCACGTCGTTCTGGCCGTCGATGCCGATCACATGAATCTGGAGCATCTCCCTCTGCTTCCGGTCGCTCCGATAAACGACCCATTTGCCGTCAGGCGAGATGAACGGGCCGCCATCGTAGCCCGGGGCGTTGGTCAATTGTCGCACGCCGGTGCCGTCGGCATTCATTACGTACAGATCGGGGTCGCCATCGCGATCGCTGCAAAACGCGATCAGCTTTCCATCTGGCGAGTAGGCGCCCTCGGCGTCATAGCCCGGAGTGTTTGTGAGCTGCCGCAAGTGTTTGCCGTCCAAATCGCCTTCGAAAATATCCATGTGGGGATCGAAATCCCATTGATAGCGCCGATGCTTGCCGCTCTGGGCATCCTCGGCCTGTTGCTTCCGCGCCTGTTCCTCAGTCTGCGAAAGCTGTGGGTCGAGATGGCTGGAGGCGAAGAGCAGTCGCTTGCCGTCGGGCGAAAAATAACTGCACGTCGTCCGCCCCCGCCCGGTGCTGATGAGTTGCGGCTCGCCACCAGCCAGCGGTTGCTTGTAGATCTGATAGAAGGGATAGCCTTGGGGGATGGCCTGGTAAATGATGGTTTTTCCGTCGGGAGAAAAATATCCTTCGCCCGCCCGATCGAATCCGGAAGTGACTTGGCGCACGTGGCTGAGATACTTGCCCTCAACGGAATCGGCCGCCAGTCCGCGGCCCGCCAACATGCCCCAGTTCGACAGCAAGCAAAGTGCCGCGGCCAGGGTCGAAACGAGCGTATGATGGGTCATGGTGATTCGTTCTTGAAGGCCGGGCTTCATTGCTGAAGGATCTAGGCCCTCGGCTGGCGCTGAAAACCCAGCAGGCAGCGGCGGGGACCGAAAAACGTGTGGAGCGAATTGCGGCCGCTTCCACCGGCGCATTATAACAATCGTCAGACCCACGAGCGACCACCGACGGCGGGTTGCTTCCCGTACGGCATTCCTCGAACCGAGCGGCAAATCCATGAAAATCTACACCAAGACGGGCGATCGCGGCGATACGTGCTTGTTCGGCGGGCCGCGCGTCAGCAAAGACGCGCCGCGCATCGAGGCCTATGGCACGGTCGACGAGCTCAACAGCGTGTTGGGGATGGTCCGCGCCGAGGGCGTCGCGGCCGAGTTCGACGCGCTATTGGCGCAAATGCAAAACGAGTTATTCGCCCTGGGCGCGCAGTTGGCCACGCCCGATCCGGCCGCACATCAGACGGCAATGATCGGCGCCGCTCAGATTCAAGGGCTCGAACAGGCGATCGACCGTTTCGAAAGAGATCTCGAACCGCTTCAACAATTCATTTTGCCTGGGGGCACGCCGGCGGCCGCGGCCCTGCACTTTGCCCGCACGATCTGCCGCCGGGCCGAGCGGCGATTGGTGACGCTGGCGCATCAGTCGACCGAGCCGATTGCCGGCGAATTGGTGATCTATCTGAATCGCTTGAGCGACCTGCTGTTTGTGATGGCCCGCGCAGTGAATCGACAAGCCGGCTGTGCGGACGTGCCGTGGCAAAAGCCGGTGTGATTACCGCGTCGAAAAACCGCCTGTGGCACTTTACGGACCAAGGCCTGATAGCTAGTCTGATTGCCTAAATAGCGTTTTGCTTGTCGCAATTGGGGCGTCAGGCCGTTTTGAAGCGACTGGCAGGGCATTGTGGTTGGTCTCGGCGGGCTAGTCACAAGGCCAGGCGGAATCGTGGGTTGCTCATCTCAAAAGGGAGAACTTGGATGACGGGTGCAAAATGGTTCGTGGTAGCGGTATGCGCGTGGTTGGTATTGGGCGGGCCGTTTCACACCCTTTTGGCTGATGACAAGCCGGCCGAAGAGACCGCGATCAAGGCGGCGACTCAGACGGTGCCGGCTGAACCCCTGCCCTTGGATCGGGCCGACAATGCCTGGGTGCTGACCTCGTCGGCGCTGGTGTTGCTGATGACGGCCCCCGGCCTGGCCATGTTCTATAGCGGCCTGGTCCGCAAAAAGAACGTGCTGAGCGTCATCATGCAGTGTTTCTTCCTGATGGGACTGATGAGCGTCATCTGGGCGCTGTGGGGCTATTCGCTTTCCTTTGGCGGCGCCGAGGCATGGATCGGCAACGGCGACCATCTGTTCATGAAGGGGGTGCAGCCGGAGTGGCTCGATGGCAAGTCGATGATTCCCCAGCACACGCATTACAACATTCCCATGCTGACGCACATGTTATTCCAGGGGATGTTTTTTATCATCACACCGGCGCTGATCTGCGGAGCGTTTGCCGAGCGGATGAAATTCAGCACGATGGTTGTGTTTATGATCTTGTGGGGCACGTTGGTCTATTGTCCCTTGTGCCATTGGGTCTGGGGGGGCGGCATTTTGGCCTACCGAAGCCCGCACGCCGTGATGGGCGGGGCGCTCGATTTTGCCGGCGGAACCGTGGTGCACATCAGCTCGGGCGTTTCCGCCTTGATCTGCGCGTTGCTGATCGGTAAGCGGCTGGGATATGGCACCGAGCCGATGCCACCGCACAACTTGACGTACACGGCCTTGGGCGCTGCGCTGCTTTGGGTCGGCTGGTTCGGGTTCAATGCCGGCAGCGCCTTGGCGGCCGACGGTGTCGCAGCCAGTGCCTTTGCCGCGACTCACTTTTCGGCGGCCGCCGGCGCGTTGACCTGGGCCGGAATGGAATGGATTATGCGCGGAAAGCCGACCGTGCTGGGCGCTTGCTCGGGGGCCGTGGCTGGGTTGGTGTGCATCACGCCTGCCTCGGGCTACGTATTGCCGATGCCCGCTTTACTGATGGGCGCAGCCGCCGGATTCGTGTGCTATCTTGCCTGCACCTCGTTGAAGTCGACGTTTGGTTACGACGATTCGCTGGATGCCTTCGGTGTGCACGGTATTGGTGGTACGTTAGGCGCGCTGTTGACGGGCATTTTCGCCACCCGCGCCATCAACGACCTTAACGGCGGCGACCCGATTGGCCTGTTCGAGGGGGGCAGCCTGCTTTCCGGACAGCTTGCGGCCACGGCGATCACTTGGGTGTTTGCCGCGCTGGTCACGTTCGTGCTGCTCAAGGTACTCGACGCCACGATGGGCCTGCGAGTGGCCACGCAGGAAGAATTGCAGGGCCTGGACCTGAACTCGCACGGCGAAGAGGGCTATATTTTCATGTGAGCCTGGGAGCCAGGCATTGCAGCCGTTGCTGGATCCTACAGTCTCGCCGCACGCCCCGGTGCGTGCGGCGAGACTTTAACACCTTCTTGAGAGTCATGCCATGAAAAAAGTCGAAGCGATCGTACGAATCTTCAAATTAGAAGACGTCAAGAATGCACTTTCCGCGGAAGGCATCCACGGCATGACGATTACCGACGTCAAAGGATTCGGGCGGCAAAAAGGCCATACCGAAATGTACCGCGGCACCGAATACAAAGTCGAGTTCATCCCGAAGATCAAGATCGAGGTCGCCGTGACCGACGAAAGCCTGCAAGCCGTTTTAGACACCATCATGCGAACCGCTCAAACCGGCCAGATCGGTGACGGTAAAATCTTCGTGTCTGACTTGCAAAACACGATACGCATTCGCACTGGTGAAACAGGGGAACTAGCGATCTAATGACGCGGCACAGTTGCCAGGCGGATAGACTGCCCGAAGCGCCCCGACATCCGGCCGTCAGTGGCCGCCAACGTACGACGATCCGCCATGTCCACTAGCCCAATTTTCCGCCAGTCCCTGCTGGAAGCGCGCGAGCGGCTGTTCCACGGACGGCAAGAAATCCACGAGCAGCACCTGGCGGGCTCGCCGGGCATCCAGATTTCGACCCGGCTGACTGAGCTGCTCGATTCGGTCGTTCTGGAACTCTACGAAGTCGCGCTGTCGGATCTTTGGCCCGAGGGCTCCGAGGAGTTTCGCTCGCAAATCGTGCTGGTGGCTCACGGCGGCTACGGCCGCCGCGACGTGGCGCCTTACTCCGACGTCGACCTGATGATCCTGTATGGGTCGGGAGCCGATAAGGCCGTGTTCCCGTTGGCCAGCCGGCTGCTGCGCGATCTGTCGGACGCACGGCTTGAACTGGGCCAAAGCGTGCGGACGCCCGACCAGGCCTGCAAACTGGCCGCCGAAGACGCCACCGTCTGCACATCGCTGATGGAGGCTCGTTTTCTGGCTGGCAGCACGAAGCTATTCAAGACGTTCGCCGACAAGTTCCAGCGCCGCACGCGGGCCCGGTACAGGGCCCTGTACAAGTCAATTGAAGACGCGCGCCGTAAAGAACGTTTGCAGTACGGCGAAACCATCTATTTGCTCGAGCCAAACATCAAGCGGTCGCGTGGCGGCCTGCGCGATCTGCAATTGTTGCGTTGGCTCGGCTTCGCCCGCTACGGCGCCACCGATCCGGACGCCTTGCAACTTCTGGGGGCCTTGAGCAAGGAGGACCAGCGGACCGTGCGCGACGCGACCGAGTTTTTGCTACGGTTGCGCAACGAGATGCACTTTCACGCGGGGAAATCCAACGACGTATTGGATCGGTCGGAGCAACTGCGGCTGGCCGCGCTATACGGATATGAAGGAACCAGCGGCATTCTGCCTGTCGAGCAGTTCATGCGCGAGTATTTCCGCCATACCCGCGGAGTGCGAAGCGTGGTGAGCAACTTCGTGGCCAATTCCCGACCCGGCCAGGCCTGGAGCAGAGCATTGGACGCCGTTTTCAGCCATCAGGTTGCCGGCGATTACCGCGTCACGCCAAGCCAAATCGTAGCGACTCGGCGGGGACTTTCGAAACTGGAACACGACTTGAGCGAAGTGCTACGCGTGTGTGAGTTGGCCAATTTGCACAACAAGCGCATCGCCCCCTCGACCTGGGAGACGGTGCGGGCGGCGGCGCCGCGATTCTCCGGAGAAGCCGATCCGGAGATAGCCCGGCAATTTCTGTCGCTCCTTTCGCAGCCCGGCCGCCTGGGAGAACTGCTGCGCCGCCTGCACGAATTGGGCGTGCTGGAAAAAATCGTGCCCGGGTTCACGCACGCCCGCTGCCTTTTGCAATTCAACGAATATCACAAGTACACCGTCGACGAGCATTGTCTGTTGGCCGTCGAGCGGGCCACCGAATTCATCGCCGATCCGAGCATCCTGGGCCGCGTTTATTTGGGTGTCAAGCAGAAACGGATCTTGCACCTGGCCCTATTGATCCACGACCTGGGAAAAGGTTTTGCCGAGGACCACAGTGACATCGGCCTGCGGATCGCTGAAGAAACAGCCCAGCGGCTGCGGCTGCCGTTGCGCGAAGCCGAAACGCTGAAATTTCTGGTTCACAAACATCTGATGATGTCGCACCTGGCCTTTTGGCGCGACACGAGCGATGATCAGCTCGTGGTGCGATTCGCCGTCGAGGTTGGTTCGCCCGAAGTACTGGACATGTTGTTTGTGCTCACGGCAGCGGACTTTGCCGCGGTTGGGCCCGGCGTCTGGAACAGTTGGAAGGCGGAAGTAGTCGCCGATTTGTACCAGCGCACCATGCAGCATCTGGCCGGCGACGCTCCGGCGACCGACTCCGCCGAGCGGCTCGAGCGGCGCCGTGCCGCCGTGCGGGCCTGCTTGAGAGACGAAAAGGACTCCAAGTGGTACGCCCGCCAGATCGACGCCTTGCCGCACGCCTATGCCTTCAACTCGCCACCGGAGCGGATCGCGGAGGAAATTCGCGACCTGCACAGCCTGACCCCGGGTGAGGTGCACGCCCGGGGGCGTTATTTGCCTGAGAGCCATGCCGTCGAATTCGTCGTCGGCACGCACGAGCAAATCACTCCCGGCGTGTTTCACAAGTTGACCGGCGCGCTGGCCAGCCAGGGCCTGCAAATCCTCTCGGCCGAAATCAACACCCTGGCCGACGGGCTGGTGCTCGACCGCTTTTGCGTGACCGACCCCGACTACGCCGACCAACCGCCGCCGGAACGGCTCGAACAGGTTGCGGTCGCGCTGACTCAGTCTTTGCAATCGCCGCGAGGGGCGACGCCCGCTTTTCGCAAAGTCTGGCGCAGTGCCGCCAGCCGCGATCGAGCCGCGCTGAACAAACTGCCTACTCGCGTGCAGATCGACAATAGCACTTCCGATCGGTTCACGATCATTGACGTCTTTGCTTCCGACCGGATGGGCTTGTTGTTTACGATCGCCCGCACGCTGTTTGAAATGGACCTTTCCGTTTCCGTCGCCAAAATCGGAACTTATTTGGACCAGGTCGTCGACGTGTTCTATGTCACCGATCAGGTGGGAGGCAAAATCATCGACGAGCAGCGACTACAACAAATCAGCGCCCGACTGCTGCAGGCCATCGACACCATGGACGATGCCGCGGCAACAGCCGCCATGGGGTAGGCATCGCCGCGCGAGCGGTCACGGTGACGCTGTCAGGCCGAGCATTGCTTCGCGCCAGCGCGGTTCGAAGTCTTCCAACGGCATGGCCACCAATTGTTCGAAACGTTCGATGGCCGACTTACCCGAGGCGGTGGGATTGAGGTAGGCATCGAACTCTGGCGTGCCGAACACGCCCTGCTCGAAGGCCAGGTAGTAGGCCAATCCCCAGGAATACGAGTACAATCGCGGTGCAATTTGCCCGTTAGCCGCATGCGCCGACAGAAAAGTTTCGCTCCGGGCCGAGAGCAGTGCTTTCAGTCCCAGAGGATTGGGCCCGCGCAGATCGCTCTGTAATTGTGCCAGCGCGGTCGGATGGGGCGTGTCGATGCGCAATGTGTCGGCTTCCAGCAACCCAGCCTCGAATGTTTGCGCCAGCCCCTCGTTGAGCCAGCGCGGCACGTCGTAGTTATGCCGCGGGTAGACGTATGATTCGAGGTACGCGTGAAAGGCTTCGTGCGCCAGTCGCGTAAACATCTGTCGCGTGACATCGTTGAATTTGGACGCGTTTTGGCGATCGAGCGCCGTGATTTTTCGCCGAACGGCCGTGCGCTGGTGATCCCACTTCTTTTGTTCTGCCAGCAGAATCTTGGTCCGCTCGGTGGCCGGAACTTCGTTCTTTTTCAAATCGTCGCCGAGTTGTTTGAGTCGCACAGGCGCTTCGGCCGAGAGGGCATCGAGCTCTTGTTTGACCTGCCGATGCTGCCGGTTGACGTGCGCCAGTTCGGCGTCGAAGCGATTCATGTCGCTACCGGCCAGGATCTCGTTCCTGTCGGTCAAAAACACCGCGGGGTTTTCGATCTCCAGTCCCAGTTCCTTGAGCGCCGCGCGATAGGCATCGCCAGAGCCGAAAATGCGGACGTGGACGCGTCCCGTTTCCGTGCGGCGCGGCGGCAGCAATTGGCGATAGGCCGCAAATACCTGTTCCAGACGCACGATCACGCGCCGTGTCATCGACTCGTCGGCGGTGCTTTCCAAGGAAAACCACTGGCCTTGGTAGGTCCACAGCAACAAGCCGTCGTGCCGGGTGGCGCTGAGCGGCAGGTTTTCCATCCGGCGACCTTCGATCCGCGCCCGTTGCTTGTATTTTTCCAGCCGGTTTCGCAGTTCTCGCTGCTGTTGAGGGTCGAGCCGGTCCCAACTGGCGATGGTTTTGCGATCGATGGGCCGCACGACCAGAAACATGGGTTTGCCGCGCGGCCGGCGGATCTCGATCAATTCGATGCTCGAGGGACTCTCCGACTCAACGAGACCCTGATAGATCTTGCCGTCGGTCAAGACCACGCGGTCCATTGGCCACTCGCCGCCGGGCAAAGTGCCGGACTCGACCGTCGTGCCGGCATCCTGAGCGGCTAGCGCGATCGGCGCGGCCAACGCCAAGCCGCCGAATGCGGCCAGCCCCCAGCAAGCTGTCCTGTGACGAATCATGCGGCTACCGTGCGGCGGTCGAAAAGCCCAAACCCGACTTCACCATCGCGCGCGGGCCCTGTTTTGTCAAGCGAATCGGCCCCGGAGCACGGTAATGCTCGCGAGGACAGGACTCAAAACCGCACCGTCAAGCGGACGGTCCCAGTGGGCTTCGCGTGTTGGGCTCCGCGCTTGGAAAAAAGGCGGTCGGCCCAGGACTTGCGAGGACAGGCTCTAGTAGCCCGGCGGGCTCAGGCACTCGGCTGCGTACGGGGGCGGATCGGCCGTTAAGCGTCCATAATCGGGCGTCTGAAGCCGGGCCATAAACCGCACGGCCACCAGCGTCAAAGCGCGGTCGGCCAGCAGCAGCGGCCGGTGGCGCACGACCGTCGCGGCGAAAAAAATCGGCGCGTCGGCTCCCATCGCTACGACAACGTTCTCCGTGGTGGGCGGCTCAGCGGCCACGTACGAAAGACCGCTGGGCGACAAATCCTTACAGAGCACTTGTTGGAACTCGCTTTCGCTGGGCAAGCTCCGATCGCGATAGGGCGCAACGAAATGCAAGCTTGTAAACTCGTGCCGATCGTTGTCGCGGCGCTCCGCCATCGTCTCAGTGCCTCGCTGGGCTTCGAGCACGTGGTGCACCAGCGCGTAGAAACTCGCATCCGAAGCAATCTGATGAGTCATTGCCGACACCTGCGAAAAGTTCGGACCAAGAATACGCGGAACACCGGCCCGCAACGTCCAAAGAACCTATCACAAACCTATCTTGAAAACCTGGACCTGGCAAAGAATAATCCCCACCCAAAATGCGGTTTTTTCGGCCCCAGCGGTTGCATCACAAACACATGACTGCGGGGACCCTGGCGAAGATCCAATCAGGCCGTCAAGCAAAAAAGCCGGCTGCCCCTATCGAGGGCAGCCGGCGGTGAAGTTTTACGCTCGTTCGGATCAGCAGAGACTAGGCGTTCGTCTTCACGCCCGGATCATCCGCGACGTTGACCCACACGTGAACGTGCGGCGCGCCGCGATAGTACCACACGAACGACGGGCCTTCGAGCCGCCAGCAATCCCATATCTGATCGTCGCCGATGTCGCCCTCGCGATAGAAAGCCAGCGAACACTTTTCCAGCCCGCCCTGCGCGCCCAAACACGAAAGCGCTTCGTCGCGATCGGTTTGGCGATAGGGCTCGACCAGTTTCTGCAATACTTCTTGCACGAGCCCCTTCTGATCGCTCGACATTTCGCTGACCGGAATGCCGGGAAACGCCCCGCCGGGGCCCTGGAACGAAACGGCTTCTTCTTTTGGCAACTGGTCGATCAGCGCCCGCTTGCGCTGCTTATCGTCGAGCATTTCATAGACCCGATTGGCGGCCAGGGCCTGGTGCCAAAAGACATTGCCCGGATGATTCGGCCTTTCGTTGAAGCCGGATGCGGCATGGCCATAAAAAATCGGACCGCCAAAGGCCACGTGTTCGGCGCTGTTGCCATCGCACCGCAACGTCATGTGGCGGCCGGTCATCACAAACTCGAACTTCTCGCCCGGCTTGCCGAACAGCGCGATGCTCTGCTGTTCGCCATAACCCTGCGCGTCGTCTTCCAATTGTTTGTAGATCCGTTTGTGCCAGTCAGGCTGGACGATGCTCTCAAAAATGTGCTTGATCATCGCCTGCTGGTCGCTGGTGTAGAAATCGCTGTTGATCGTCGGTTTGGTGATGTTCCAATTGTTGGAAATGCGCGTGCGAAGCAGACCTCGTTTTTCCTCCGAGTAATCCCACGCGAAGCAGATCTCTCTCTTCTGCTCGTCATTGAGCGACTCGTAGAGCAACTTGGTCACGGTCTCCGGCGTCGAGCCCGCGGGCACCGCAACGGCGGCCCGGGCCACCAGCGGGGCACCGCCCACGACCAGCGCAGCCGCGCCGGCGGATTTCAAAAACTCGCGTCGAGAGAATTCCGAGATCGATTCACAGTCGGGACAGATGCGAAGCGGGGACATAACTACGACCTCCCTGGAAAAAACGTGCGAAAGCTGGACCCCAAGCGATGCCGCTGATTAGACACCATGCCCGCGCCCGTTGCAAATCTGGCCTCAGATTGGGGTGCCGTCGCCAATGATCCCGCTAGTGGGCCTAGGCCTGTCCGCGGCGGGGCTGACAGCGGGCACAGTAGAACGTCGAGCGTTGGGCCTGGACGATGCGCTGCACGTTTGCCTGCCGGCAATCGTGGCACAACTGGCCGGCCCGGTCGTAAACCCGATGATGGTTTTGGTAATCGCCTTGCTGGTTCAGGGCGTTGCGGTAAGTACCATCGCCCAAAGTGGAGCCTTCATGGCGAATCGCCGCATGAAGGATCTCGAGCATGGCCGTGTGCATCCGGTCCCATTCCTCGGCACGCAACCGATTGCACCGCCTTTGGGGGTGGACGCCGGCCCGGTGCAGAATCTCGCTGGCATACAAATTGCCGACGCCAGCCAGGGCTCGCTGGTCGAGCAGCGCCACTTTGATTTCGCGCCGGCTATCGGCCAACCGCGCTTGCAGGTCATCGCGGGCGATCGATAGGGCGTCGGGACCCAGTTTCTTGCCACCATAAAGTTTTTCAAAGTCCTCCGGCGCAACCAGCCGCACCAGGCCCAGGCCGCGCCGGTCCCAAAACAACAGTTCGGCGTTTTTCCCACCCGAAAGCTCGATCCGCAGCCGCAAATGCTCTGTCGTGGGCGGCGCGGCCAACAGCACCAAACCGGTCATCCGCGGTTCGAAGACGATCGCCTCGCGCGAATCGAGCCGCACGACGACTCGCTTGCCGAGGCGATCCACGCCCACGATCTTTTTGCCGATCACGCGGCGGCGAAACGCGGCGGGCCGAGGGGCGATCAGAATCGGCCGTTTGAGGCAACGGGCCGGGCGCAAATCTTCGATCCGACTGCCCACAATCGGCATAATCCCCCGCCGCATGGTTTCGACTTCTGGAAGTTCGGGCACGTGCAAAGCTCTCCGGCGGAATTGAGGCAGGAAATTCTAACGGTGGCAGCGGCGCGGCGGCAAGCGACCTCCGTCCCCTCGCGTGATGCCGCAATCAGCGTTATATTAGGCGACAAAGACTGTTTTTGCAGTGACAGCGCCAACCGTCGCTATTCCGCCAGAGAGAAATCGCATGCTGTACCTCAACGTCCTGCTGACCGTGAAAGATCGGGCCAATGTCGAAACCGTCCGCAACCTTTTGATCGAGGCGGGTCGCCATTCGCGGCAAGAGTCCGGTTGCAGCCGGTTCGAGGTGTATCATTCGACGGCCGACGACACCAAATTTATTCTCAACGAGCACTGGGAATCGCAGGAGGCCATCGACGCCCATCGCAAGGCATTCGCCTATACGCAGATTTATCAGCCCAAGGTGATACCTCTGGTGACGCGAGAAGGCCATCCCTCGAACCTGCTCTAAGCGGCCCTTGTCCTTGCCATGCCCGGCGGGGACAATGAAGGCTTGGCACCGCGCGAGCGACGCTTCATGCCCGCAACATGGATTTCGCAAAACGCCCGCTGGCCGCGAGATCGCAGTTTTTTTTGTGTCCGTTTCTCGTTGAGACTCTGCCGCCATGCCCGCTAGCAGTCATGTTCCCGATCGCGCCGGGCGATTCGGTGCTTTTGGCGGGCGTTATGTGCCCGAGACGCTGACCCGTGCGCTGGACGAGTTGGCGGCGGAATATGAAAAGGCCCGCGTCGATAAAGAATTTCAGGCCGAGTTGGACGATCTGTTGCGCAACTACGTCGGCCGGCCGTCGCCCCTCTATCACGCTCGGCGGCTGAGCCAGGAATGTGGCGGGGCGCAGATCTATCTGAAGCGCGAAGACCTGAACCACACCGGTGCCCACAAAATCAACAACACGCTCGGCCAGGCTTTGTTGACAATTCGGATGGGCAAGCGACGCGTGATCGCCGAAACCGGGGCCGGCCAGCACGGCGTGGCCACGGCCACGGCCTGTGCCCGCTTCGGCTTGCAGTGCGTGGTCTACATGGGCGAAGAAGACATTCGCCGGCAGCAGCCGAACGTGTTCAGCATGCGGCTGCTGGGGGCCGAAGTGCGGCCGGTTTCCAGCGGCTCACGGACGCTGCGCGACGCGATCAACGAAGCGATGCGCGACTGGATGAGCTCGGTGGAAACGACGCATTACATTCTGGGTTCGGTGGTTGGGCCGCACCCGTTTCCGGTTATCGTGCGCGACTTTCAATCGGTCATCGGCCGTGAGACGCTCGAACAATCGCGCCGCCAGATCGGCCGGTTGCCCAACCTGGTCGTGGCCTGCGTCGGTGGCGGAAGCAATGCGGCCGGCATGTTCTATCCGTTGGTCGACCAGAGCGGCGTGGAACTGGTCGGCGTCGAGGCCGGCGGACGCTCGTCGCGCCCCGGCGACCACGCTTCGCCCCTGTCGTACGGCCTGCCGGGCGTCTTGCACGGCAGCTACAGCTATGTCATGCAGGACGAAGACGGACAGACCTGCGACGTGCACTCGATCTCGGCCGGGCTCGACTATCCGGGCGTCGGGCCCGAGCACAGTTATTGGAAAGACACCGGCCGCGTGACCTATACTTGCTGCGGCGACGACGACGCGCTGGCGGCGTTTCATGTCTTGGCCCGGACCGAGGGCATTCTGCCCGCGCTCGAGAGTTCGCACGCGGTGGCCAAGGCGATGGAGTTGGCCAAGGGCCGTTCGAAGAATGACACGATCGTCGTCTGCCTCTCCGGCCGTGGCGATAAAGATGCCGCCGAAATTGCCCGACTGACCGCGGAGAAAAACGCGGGCTGAGAACGCTCATCGAAACCATGCGGCCCACGTGCTGCTCGCCCTCGCGATTCGGATACGAAACCTGTATGTCCCGCATCGACAAACTGTTCGCACAACTTCGCTCGCAGCGCAAAAAAGCGCTGATGCCGTTTGTGACCGCCGGCGATCCCGACCTCGACTTCACCGCGGCCGTGCTTGCTGAACTGATCGCTCGCGGATGCAGCTTGTGCGAATTGGGCATCCCCTATAGCGACCCGATCGCCGACGGCCCGGTGATTCAGGCTTCGTACACTCGGGCCCTGGCCCACCACATCAAACTGGCCCAGATTTTCGAAATGCTCTGTGGCGTAACTCCGCGAGTCTCGGCGCCGATCGTGACGATGGTCAGCTACGCGATCGTCCACCGGCATGGGCTGGAGAGATATGTCGAGGATGCCCAACGCTCGGGCGCGGCCGGCGCGATCGTGCCCGACCTGTTGGTCGAAGAAGCCCAGGAGTTTGCCACGATCTGCCGCCAAACCGATTTCAGCCTCGTGCAACTCGTCACCCCCACCACGCCGCGCGAGCGGGCACTGCGAATCGCGGAAAGCTCGACGGGGTTTTTGTATTACGTTTCGGTCACCGGCATCACCGGCGAGCGGACCCAACGTCCGCAAAGTCTGATCGACAACGTCGGCGGGCTGCGGCAGCAGACTCCGGTGCCGATCTGCATCGGCTTCGGCATCAGCCAGCCCGAGCACGTGCGCCAATTGGCCCCCGTGGCC
>JBGQKM010000011.1:0-39660 GCA_041499515.1 Planctomycetia bacterium
CGCGGATCGTGAAGCCGCTGTTGAACGTCTCGTCTTCGCCGACCACGGGCACGGGGCCCAGCGCGACCAGCGCTTGCGGGTCGATCTGCCGCTCGATGCCTGGCACCCGCAACAAACTTTTCAGTTCGCTGGCAAACAACAGCCGCTGCGGTTCACGACGATAGTAGAGCGGCTTCTTGCCCAGCCGATCGCGGGCCAGCACCAGCCGTCGCTGTCTGGCATCCCAAATGGCCAGGGCGAACATCCCATTGAGATGCTGCAAAAAGCCAAGCCCTTCGTCCTCGTAGAGATGGACGATCGTCTCGGTGTCGCAGTGCGTGCGAAACTGGTGGCCCGAGCCCTCCAAACGCTGCCGCAGTTCGCGGTGGTTGTAGATCTCGCCATTGAAAACGATCCACACCGAGCCATCTTCATTCGCCAGGGGTTGATGCCCGCCGGCCACGTCGATAATCGACAGCCGGCGATGTCCCAGGGCCACGCCGGGCATCGTGCCATACCCGGGCCGCAGCTTGAGCTCCTCGCGAAAACTGCCGGCATCGTCCGGCCCGCGATGGCGGAGCACTTCGATCATCCGCTCCAGCACGGCCGGCGACAGCGCGGCGATCGGATCGTTCCAAACGGCTCCGGTGATTCCGCACATGTTGGTCGGATGCCCCGGTTGCTACCTTGTCCGCGAGAAGCCTAGGCCGCACGACGTCGGCTTACACATCCTCTCATCCCAATAGTTCACGGTACAGCGCGGCGTGCTTTTCGACCATTGCTTCGATCGTGAATTCCGAAGCCATCCGCTGCCGGCCGGCGCTACCGAAGCGGCGAGCCAACTCGGGATCGTCGAGTATTTTATGGGCATAGCGGGCAAAACCGGCTCGATCGCCGACGGAAACCAAAAAACCGGTCTGGCCATGCTCGACCAGCTCGCGGTTGCCCCAAATATCGGTGGCCACGACCGGAACGGCGCAAGCCATGGCTTCCATGACCACGTTGGGCAAGCCCTCGAAACCGCTGGCCAACCACAATAAATCGAAGTGGGGCATCAAACGAGGCACGTCGTGCCGAAGCCCGAGAAAATGCACGCGGTCTTGCACACTGCATAGCCGCCGGTAGCGTTCCAGCACCGCGCGCTGCGGGCCGTCGCCGATAATCAACAGGTGCACGTCGTCGCGAATGACCTTCAAGAGGTCCGCGGCCCAGATCAAGTCCTTGAGTCTCTTTTGCGGCCACAGGCGGCAAACCGCGCCGATCAGTCGCGCGCCGGGCGGCAATCCCAATTCAACCAACAACTGCTCGCGTGAAACGTCGCTCTGGGGCGCGGGCCCGATGCCGTTGAAAATAACTCGGAGCTTTTCGGCCGGAAATCCCTGGTCCGTGTAAAATTGCTCCACGCCGCGGCCGTTGACGACGATCAAGTCGGTGCGCTTGGCCAGGCGGCGATCGATGGCCAATTGATACCAGGTTTTCCAAGAGTCAACGCATCGCTCGCCGGCCACGATTCTCGGCACGCCGGCGGAAATCGCGGCCGCCCTGCCGTAGGCATTGGCGGTGAACATCCAGGTTTGTACCAGATCGGGCTTGAGGCTGACGATGTGCCGCCGCAACTGCCAATAGGCCGTGGGGTCGATTTTCCAACGTTTTCCGATCACGGCGGTGGGAATCCCCGCACCGTTCAATTCAGCCTCGAGCAGGCCGCCCGCGGTGATCGCGCAAGCGTGCACGTCGAATTCATCGCGCGGCAAACGGCTGGCCAGCATCGCGAACTGCTTCTCGGCGCCTCCACGGTTGAACGTGGATATGATTTGCAAGATGCGCCGCGTCATTCCCGGGGCCCCGCCGTTAAATCCTCGGGGTCGAGCACCGCCACGTAAGGCAGGTGGCGATAGGCGTCTTGATAGTCCAGCCCATAGCCGACCACGAACACGTCGGGAATCTCGAAGGCCACGTGGTCGGGTCGGAAATCCACTTCCTGGCGACCCATCTTGTGCAACAGCACCGCCGAGCGCAGCGAGCGCGGATTGAGCGCGCGCACTTGCGCGACGACCGTGGCTAACGTGCGCCCGGTGTCGAAAATGTCGTCGACCAACAGCACATCGCGTTCCTCGATGTCGGGGAGCATCGAGTCGTCGACGTGCAACGCCGCGGGTCGTGTCGCCGCGCCGCGATAGCTGCGAGCCTGGATCACGCCCACGCGCAGGGGCAAGTCGATGCGGCGGATCAAGTCGGCGACCAAGACCATGCTGCCGGTCAGCACGCCGATGATCGTCAAAGGCCGGCCGGCATAGTGCCGGCCGATTTCACGAGCCAGCCGCTCGATACCGCCTCGAATTTGTTCTTCGCTTAAGAGTGGTTTCACGGACGATCGGATTTCGCTGAAAGCTTGTCCGCCGAGGAGTGCCCATTCGCGCATGAGTTTTCAAATTGACGGACAGAACACAACCGGTATCTCGGCGAGCGGCGATTCACCATGCACCGGGTGGACCAGGTTTGTCCGAGAGCTCGGGGGCTCGCGGAGTCATTGTAGTAGTCGACCGTCGGGTAGAACAGACGGCCGCTCGGTTTGGCCCGCCGATCGCGAAAAGCCCGCGATTTAACGGTTGGAGCGACGCGTTCCAGGGTAGAGGGCACGTTGGCGGGGCCTGTTTCCCAAGGTATAGTCAATGATTGACGCGCTGACGCTTGATGCAGCTTGCCCATACGCGATCGTGGAACAGAATCGCGACTGGAGTGGCACGTGGAAGCGAAACTAGTCGTCGTGGGCGGCGAGATGCGAATCCGCCAATACGTTCTCCGTCTGCCCACCGTGATCGGCCGCAGTCGCAGCAACGATTTGATGCTCGGTCACCCCTTGGTCAGCCGCCAACACTGCGAAGTGTTCGAAGCCAACGGCATGTTGATGGTCCGCGACCTGGGCTCGCTCAACGGCACGTTCGTCGGCGAATTGCGCATCGCCGAGCAGCCCATGCCGGTCAAGCCCGGCGACTTGCTGACCATCGGCCCGGTCACGTTTCGGGCCGAGTATCGCACGGGCGGAAGGCGGTCGAAATCGACGGCCTGGAACGCCGATGGTCCCACGGTGGACGCGCCGCTGCCCGGCCCGGTCGACGACGTCAAAGACACGCCCGCTCGAGCGAAGCGCAAGCCTGGGAAAAACGGGGATGCTACTCCGCCGCCGAACTGACCCGTCGGCCGCTACGGTTCGCGTCGCGAATTCTCGATTCAAGATTGCCATGGCCGGCGAAACTGCGACAATATCCGGCATCTGGCTAGCACTCGCCACCGAGTCGGCGTGTTGGGCCATCCCCGACCATCAGAGACCACAAGGATCGAATCGCCATGCGCCGAGTTCGAGCGGCTGCCGCGGTAGTGGCGTTGGTGAGTTTGTGGCCACCGGCCGGGGGAGCGTCGCGCGGACAAGAGCCCCCGGCGGCCGCCGCGACGCAAACCGCGCCACGTCCGGCGAATCGGCTTGCGAAAGAGACGAGCCCCTACCTGCTTCTGCACGCGCATAATCCGGTGGACTGGTATCCCTGGGGCGACGAAGCGCTGGCCAAGGCCAGGCAGGAAAAAAAGCCGATCTTTCTTTCAATCGGCTATTCCAGTTGCTACTGGTGTCACGTCATGGAGCGCGAATCGTTCATGGACGACGAGATCGCCGCCGTGCTGAACAAGAATTTCGTGTGCATCAAGGTCGATCGCGAGGAGCGCCCCGACATCGACGAAATCTATATGCGCGCCGTGCAAATCTATCTGCAACTGGTTGGTTCGAAGCAGGGAGGAGGCTGGCCGTTGTCAATGTTCTTGACGCCCGATGCCAAGCCGCTGATGGGCGGCACCTACTTTCCGCCCCGCGACAAGGACTCTCGCATGGGCTTTCTGACGGTGCTCAATCGGGTCCACGAAGCCTGGAGCGGCGACCCCGAGAAGTGGCAAAAAACCGGTGACGCGTTGGCCGACTACGTCGCCGACAGTTTGAACCAGCGGCCGATGCTGAAAGTCGTGAAACTCGATGCCGCGATGCTCGACGCCGTGCTGCGATCCCTGGTGGCCGAGTACGACACGACCTACGGCGGTTTTGGATTCAATCCGGCCAATCCCCGGCAAGCGAAGTTTCCCGAGCCGCCGAATCTCGCGTTCCTGCTCGACACTGCGCGCCGCTTTCAATCCGAGACGGCGAAAAAGATGCTCGTCACCACGTTGGAAAAAATCTCGCAAGGCGGCATTCGCGACCACGTCGGCGGCGGGTTCCATCGCTACAGCACCGATCGCTTTTGGCGCGTGCCGCACTTCGAAAAAATGCTGTACGACAACGGTCAACTCGTCACTGTCTATACCCAAGCCTATGAGTTGACCCCGCGCGACGATTTCAAACGCGTCGTCGACGAAAGCATCGAATTCGTGTTGCGAGAGATGACCGACGGCGCGGGCGGATTCTACTCGGCCATTGATGCCGAGACCGATGCCGAGGAGGGCCGCTATTACGTCTGGGATCGCCAGGAATGTCAGCGGGTTTTGGGGCCGGAAGCCTATGCGTTGTGGGCCGACGTCTATGGCCTTGGCGGCGCGCCGAATTTCGAAGGCCACGCGTATATCCCGCTGCTGGCAAAATCTTTGGCTGAAGAGGCGAAACAACGAAAGCTGACCGAGACGGCGCTGGACGAACTTCTGCAGGCCAGCCGCCGCAAACTATTGCAAGAACGCGCCATGCGTCCGCGCCCCTTGACCGATACGAAAATTCTTGCCGGTTGGAACGGGCTGATGATCCGAGCCTTGGCCGATGCCGGCCGGGTGTTCAAAAGCGAGCAGTACACCACGGCCGCCGTGCGTGCCGCCGATTTCATCCTCGCCAACCTGCGCGACTCCGACGGCCGGCTCCAGCGAACCTATGCGGTCGGCCAGGCCAAGATCCTGGCCTACCTCGACGACTATGCGTTTCTGGTTGACTCTCTGATCGCCCTCCACCAGGCCACTGGCGACGCGCGCTGGCTGCAAATGGCCGGCGAATTGACCGAAACGGAGATCGCCCTGTTCTGGGACGACCGCGTGGGCGGGTTTTTCTACACCTCGACTCTGCACGAACCACTGATTGCCCGCAGTAAATTGCCCACCGACACCGTCATGCCCTCGGGCAATTCCGTTTCGGCCGCCAACCTGCTCTACCTGGCCACTGCGCTTGCCAGGCCCGAGTACATCGCGCGGGCCGAAAAGTGCATGCAAGCGGCGGGGCCAATGCTGGAAGAAAACCCCGCTGCGTTTCCACAACTGGCCGTGGCGTTGGCCCGCTGGCTGGAGTTGAAGCGAGCGGGTGGTTCTCAGGCGGCGCCTAAAAAATAACGAGTCCGACGTGCTGCTGTTCAAGAAAAAATTCCTGCCCGCGATTCGCTCCGGCGAAAAAACGCAGACGATTCGCCTGTGGAGCGCGCGGCGGATGAAGGCGGGCCAACGCAGTTACATTCCCGGGGCCGGTTACATTCGGGTCGAGTCGGTGGAACCTGTCGATTTGTCCGCGCTGACGGACGAAGACGCGCGGCCGGATGGTTTTGCCACGGTCGACCAACTGCGCCACGAGTTGGCCACGCTCTATGCCGATTCCTTGGCCGCCGGCCATCGGGCGTATCGGATTCGTTTCGTGGTGCTGTCCAGCCAGGAGCAAGCCGCCGCTGTCACGGCGCGCAAGGCAGCCAAAGCCGCGGCCAAATCTTGAGACGGCCGGGTGTGCGCGGCCTAGGGGTGCAGCAGCCGTTGAAACCCGTGCGCGATCGCTTGGGGATTGCCGGCCACCCAAAAAGCCAGGGCCGCCAGGATCGCCAGGCCGAACAATGCCAGCCAGAACCCATGCGGCCCAACGGCCACGGGCGTGTCGCGCAGCCTGACGCGCAGAGCCGTCTCCAGCCGCCGCCACCCGCCCAGGCTTTGATCGTCGCCGGTGGCCAGCAGCGCCACGTTGCACAGCGGCGGAAAACTTTCCAGTTGCAAGCGCACGCGAGCCAGCGGCATGTTCAGGGCCTGGCCGGCCCACGTCGCGTCGGGATCGAGTCGTCGAGCCGTTTCTTCCAATACCCCGTGCAGCAGCTCTAGCGAAATGTTGTAGACGATCAAACGCGGCCGACTCAACATCACCACCAGGGTCAGGCAGAGCAAATAGAAGGCCATCAGGAACAGCCAAACGAACCCGCCAAAATGCGCCGCGGCCTCCTGCGGCATGAAAAGCTGCATCGGCCCGACCACGATCAGGCCCATCAGGGCCAGGCCCAACGAGAGCGTCTCGCGCGTGCCGTTGATGATCAGCGGGCGGCGCGAGAAATTGATCGAGCCCAACAACAGCAGGTAAATGCCCAGTGGCCCCAAGGCCACGCAGGCGGAAAAAGTGTCCACAGGCGGTCTTCCGGAATTCGATCGGTGAGGCTTATTTCCGCGCGGCCTGTTGCAGCCATTCGTGCACGACCCAGCCGACTTTGGCCAAGGACAAAGCCGAGCAGCGATCGGGCGTGTCGTTTGTGGTGTGCCAGGCGGGGTATTTGAAGTCGATGATGTCGCAACTCGGGATCTTGGCGATATTGTGCAGCTTGAGATGGTCGTCCAGAACGTCGACCTGTCGGTTGTCGACGAACTCGCGCACGCCCAGGCGGCGCGCGGTGCCCCAGATCTGCTGGACCAGCGGCCGCGTATCGTTCCACGACAGACTGTGCGAATCCGGATAGATCTGCAAATCGGCGTCGGCGACCATGTCCAACAGCACGCCCCAGCGATAGCGGTACGTATGACGTTCGTTCGCATACGCGGTGGCGAAGTACTCGGAACCGATGAAATAGGGATCTCGGCCCTCCTGAAACACAAACTCTTCGCCGTCGAACAGGACGAAGTCGATCCCCAACTTGCCCTTGAGACCGGGCATCTGATGCCCCAACTCCATCAACAACGCCGTGCCGCTGGCGCCGTCGTTGGCTCCCAGGAACGTGCCGCGCGGGTTGCGGGCATCCTGGTCCGGAAAGGGACGCGTATCGTAATGGGTGCACAGCAGAATCCGCTCGCGCCGCTCGGGATGCCACTCGACGATCAGATTGGCCATGGCCACGGCGTTGCCGTTGGCGGGGTGGCGGATCCGGAATTTTTGCAGGCGAACCTGGCCCCCCAGTTTCTTGAAGTGTTGAATGACCAGTTCTTGTTGCGCGTGCATGCCCGGCGTGTCGCTAATTCGCGGTCCCAAGGCGCACAAGTCGTTCAGATAGTCGTAGGCCCGCTGGCCATTGAAGGGGATCTCGGCCAGCGTGAGCTGGCTTTGGGCCTGGCCGGCGCTACGGGCCGTTCCCGTGGGATCGTAAAACAACAGCAGATAGCCGACCAACGCAAAACTGCCCGCGACGACTGCCGCCAGCAGCACGGTTTGGCTCGAGGGCTTGGTCAACGAGATCTCCGCGGCATGTGCCATGCGTGCCATTCTATGCCCCGCCGCGCCGACGGCCTAGATCAGCGCCGCGGCGTCGACTGCGCCACTGCCTTGTGAGCGGTCGTGAGCGGGGATAAAATTCCTTCTCCCGTTCTCCCGGAAATTCACGCGTTGGGCCTGGGCCAGCGATCCATGATCGACGTCGCCAAAATCACCGATCTGCACGCCCAGACCGTGGCCCTGTGGCACACGCAGGAGATCGCCAATCCGTACACGGGTTTTTTGCAAGTCGTCTGCCAGCAGCACATGTACAACTATCTGTTGTGGCACGAAGAAGATATTGCCCGTAGTCCCAACGTGGGCGACGAGCGGATCGCGGCGGTGAAACGGGCGATCGACGGCTATAACCAAAAACGGAACGACGCCATCGAGCAGCTCGACGCTTTTCTGTTGCGCGAACTGGCCGCCAGAAACATCATTGCGCAGCCCGCCGCCCGGCAGAATACCGAAACGCCCGGCAGCACGATCGACCGCCTCTCCATCCTGGCGCTGAGGCGCCATCACATGCAGGAGCAAGCCGACCGGCCGGAGGCCAGCGACGAGCATCGAGCCAAGGTCCACGAGCGACTGATTATTCTGGCCGAGCAGCACCGCGATCTGTCGAACGGGCTGGCGGAATTGTTGGACGATATTTTCGCCGGACGCAAACGGCTGAAGGTGTACTTCCAGTTCAAGATGTACAACGATCCGACGATGAACCCTTATCTCTACCAGCCGGGTACAAGCGGTCCGCACTAATGGTATCCGCGACCGTTCTTGATTAGCGGCACTATGCGGAGCGGCGGGCCGGATTGCCACGGCTGAGAATCTGGTCGCACGCCGCCGAGACATGCTCGATCGTGATGGCTTCCATCGACTTGGGGCCCGCGGAGCGGCGCTGCCGGCTGGTGCCGGTTAAGTGCATTTTCTGTAGGGCGACGTGCTGCGGGCCGTAGGGACCGTTGCGCTCGGCCGGCATCGGGCCGAACAGGCCGACGCAGGGCGTGCCGACAGCGGCGGCCAGGTGGAGCGGGCCGGTGTCGGAGCCGATAAACACGGCGGCGCGCCGCGCGATCGCCGCCAATTCACTCAGGTTCGTGGCCGGCGCCAGCGTGGCGCATCCTGCCGAGCCAGCCACGATTGCTTCGGCCCAGGCGCGTTCTTGCGGGCCGGCCCAGACTACCAGCGAGCGCAGAGCCCGAGCCTGGCCCAAATGGCGGGCCACGGCGGCATAGCGCTCGGCGGGCCACAGTTTCGAGGGCCAGCCGGCGCCAGGGTTGATCACGGCGAAACGATCGGCCAGATGTTGCGCGTCGAGAATCTTGGCTGCGGCCAGCGCCGCCGAGGGACTGTCATCAAGATCAAAGCGCACCGGCGGATCGACGATGCCCAAGGGAGCGAGCAATTCGAGATTGCGATCGATCACGTTCGTCCGCTCGGGCAGCACGCGCTCGTTGTTCAGCCAGCGGCTCAGCTCGCGGCCGTCGCGACCGTCGAAACCAATTCGCCGCCGGGCCCCCGACAATCGCGCCGCGATCGCGCTTTTGCTTAACCCTTGCAGATCGAGAGTCAGATCAAACCGCAGCGCGCGCAACCGGCGGCGCAGACGGATCACTTCGCGGGGCGATTTGAGCCAACGACGCGGCACCACGATCAGCTCGTCGAGCGCTTTGTGCGATTGCAACAATTCGGCGGCCCGGCCCTCGACCACCCAGGCCAGAAACGCCCGCGGCAGCGCGTCGCGCAGCGCGTTGAGCACCGGCAAACCATGCAGCACGTCGCCGATGGCGCTGAGCCGGACGATCAGGATGCGGGCGTTGGGCTCGGGGTTCGACATGAACTCGGGCTTTCGAGGCCAAGGGGGTACGGTGTCGTGCCGCAGATCGGCACGCCAGGTCGGAATCTTAGCGGGTCGGACCGAGGAGCCCCAATAGCGGTTCTGTGTGAGCCTCGACGAGGAATCGAAGCGCCAGCCCACGGCCGCGAGGATGAAGATCTACACGCGCTTGCTCAGTTTATCGGTCAGCCGCGCCAGCGCCGTGCTTTGGTCGGTCGGGTCCAGGTGTACCTGAATCAGGCTCGGACCGGTGGTGTCGGCCCAGGCGTTGCGCAGCGCCGCGTCGAACTCGCCTTCGCTGCGCACTTCATAGCCGGTGCCGCCACCGTAAACTTCCGGCAGCTTGTGATAGGCCCAGGGCTGAATGTCGTTGAAGGCGAAATCGCCCGCGTGCAAAGAGCGCTCGGTTCCATATCCGCCGTTATCCAGCACGATGACGATCGCGGGAAACTTGTGCCGTGCCAGCGAGGAAAACTCCGTGCCGGTCATCTGAAACGCGCCATCGCCGACGATCACCACGGTTCGCAAGTCGGGCCGGGCCATTTGCGCGCCCAGGGCGGCGGGCACCGAAAAACCCATCGACGTGTAATAGGCCGGGCTGAGAAACTCGGTTCGCCCGCGGATGACCAGTTCGGTGGCCGCAAACAGCGCGTCGCCGATGTCGGCGATCACCACCGTTTCGTCGGTGAGCGACTCGTTCAGGCGGGCGATCAATCGCGAGACGCGAATTGGCTCGGACGGTGCGAGCACGAACTTTTCGTTGCCCAGGCTCCGCACCTTGGGGATCGACCGGCGCGGCGGCCGCGGACGGCGCGCGGCCAGCTCGCGCATGAAATCGGCCAACATCACGTTGTGAAAATGATGGTGCCGGATCCGCAGTTGCTCGCTCGTGGCGTAGATACACTTGCTCGGGTCGAGGTTGGCGGTATAGATGCCCAAATTGATATCGGTCATGAAGGTGCCGAGCAGCAGCAGGCAGTCGCTTTCCTCGACGAACCGCGTGACCTCGTTGTTGCCCATCGCGCCTTCGTACAATCCGACGAACAGGGGATGGGTTTCGGGGATGATGCTCTTGCCGAGCATCGTGGTGGTGATCGGGATTTGCGAGCCTTCGGCCAAGGTCAGCAGTTCGTCCTGCAAGCCGAAGCGATGGATTTCCACGCCGCCGACGATGGCCGGCTTCTGACAACTGTTCAGCCAGCGCTCGGCTTCGGCGACCGCTTCGGCCAGCACGTCGGGATCGCTCACCAATTGAGAATCCTCGAAGCGGTGCGGCGCCTCGGGCACCACGCCCACCATGTCGCGGGGAATCTCCAGGTAGACCGGCCGTTTGTAACGCGCCGCGGCGTGCAGCACGCGATCGATTTCGTGGAACGCGGTCGACGGATCGTTCAATTCGGCGCCGGCAATGCACAGTTTTTCGAACACGTCATATTGCGTGCGAAAATCGCGCACGCGGTGGTGCAACAGCGGATTGTTGTGCCGTTCCTTCAAGCCGGGCGAACCGGTAATCACGACCACCGGCGACTTCTCGGCATACGCGCCGGCCACCGAATTGCACAGGCTCAATCCGCCCACGCAATACGTCACGCACACCGCGCCCATCCCGTGCACCCGCGCGTACGCATCGGCGGCAAATCCGGCGCAGTCTTCGCGCGTGGTGGTCACGATCTGCA
Organism: Planctomycetia bacterium; assembly: GCA_041499515.1. Classification (GTDB taxonomy): domain Bacteria; phylum Planctomycetota; class Planctomycetia; order Pirellulales; family PALSA-1355; genus PALSA-1355. The sequence goes on from JBGQKM010000011.1 coordinate 10,931, forward strand.
GCGGACTGCGATCCAAAAGCGCGTAGAACTGCAAGATGTAGTCGCCCGGAATGCCGAACACGTGGCCGATGCCGTAGTCTTGCAATCGGCGGATCAGGTAGTCGCCGATCGACAGGCCCGTCACGGAGGCTGCCTGCGGAGCGGCTTGCCGCAGAGGTCGCACGGCGGTGATTTCGATGTGTGACATGGGAAAACTCCTCTGCGCCAACGCCCCGAAGTTGGATCGCGCCGGCCGAAACACTGCGGGAGTGATCAAACCGGCGGCGATTATGCCCGAATCAAGCATACCGGACAATTCGGATCCACAACCCATTCTACGTCCCTGCGGCGTCGAAGGGTCGCCGCGGGATGTGCGTTTGCGACGCACACAACTCACGGCGTCAAAGCACTTTGAGGCGCTTTCCAACACGGCGGAATCGCTCGGTTACCGGACCGCGTTTAGCCAGCGTTTGCGCCCCGCCGCCGCGCGCAGGAGCGGATCGGCCCGATCAGGGCTGCTTCGAGCGGTTTTGCACCCACAGCAACACGAGCCAAAACCCCAGGAACAGGGCCACACAACCCATCACGATCAGGCCCCGCCACGGATTCATGTTGTACAGATAGGCCCCGACCGCCACATAGGCCCCCCAGGCGACCATCCCGCCCATAATCAGAGTCAAAATCAACCGCGGCGAAGGTGTGGGACGCTGGTCGGGCATGAGGTGTCGTGCAGTTTTCGGGGCCCTATTCGAAAGTCGTGCTACCACGATAGCCTTTCACCCGCTTCCGGCAAGAGGGCGGGCGGCCGGTGGGGAGATCGCACGGCGAATTCGGCCGTAGCCCCGGGCATCAGCGGAGTGATAGAATACGCGGTTGCCCCGTTTTTCGTACTCGTGCCGCAGATGCTGCGCACACCTGGTGCATGTCGATGTCCGCTCCACAAATCAATCCCGGCCTGCCGATTCTCGGGCAACTTTCGCCTGTGCTTTCGCCTCCGCCGGCCGTACGGCCGCGGCCGACCGCGCCGCTGCCGATGACGCGCGCTGAGATGCTGGCCCGCGGATGGGACGAAGTCGACGTGGTGTTTGTCACCGGCGACGCCTACGTCGATCACCCCAGCTTCGCGATGGCCCTGCTGGGTCGCCTGCTGGAGAGCGAAGGATTTCGGGTTGGCATCGTGAGCCAGCCCGACTGGAAGAACTGCGAGGCCTGGCGCACGTTTGGACGTCCGCGTCTGTTCTTTGCCATTAGCGCCGGCAACATGGACTCGATGATCAATCACTACACGGCCAATCGAAAAGTCCGCAACGACGACGCCTATAGCCCCGGCGGAGAGATTGGGCGACGGCCCGATCGGGCCACGTTGGCCTATTGCCAGCGGGCCCGCGAGGCCTATCGCGGCGTGCCGGTGATCGCCGGCGGCGTCGAGGCCAGCTTGCGGCGGCTGGCCCACTACGACTATTGGAGCGACAAGGTCCGCCGCTCGATCATCCTGGATTGCAAAGCCGATCTGCTGGTCTACGGCATGGGCGAGCGAGGCATTGTCGAGATCGCCCAACGGCTGCGGGCCGGGCGGTCGCTCCGCGAGTTGCGCGATATGCGCGGCGTGGTTTATCGCTTGGGGGCGAAAGAGGCTCCGCCGACCGATAACACGATCGTGCTGCCCAGCTACGAGCAGGTGGCCGGCGACCCTTGGGCGTTCGCCGAGATGACGAAAATCTCGCACAACGAAACCAACCCGCACAACGCGCGGCGGCTGGTGCAATATCACGATCGCGAGTGCATCGTGGCCAATCCGGCGGCATTGCCGCTTGAGGAGACCGAGATGGATCGCGTCTACGGCCTGCCATTCACGCGCAAACCGCATCCCAGCTACGGCAATCGGCGGATTCCGGCTTTCGAAGTCGTGAAAGATTCGGTGCAGATCATGCGGGGCTGCTTTGGCGGTTGCACGTTTTGCTCGATCACGGCCCACGAGGGACGGATCATCCAAAGCCGCAGTCAGGAGTCGATCCTGGGCGAAATTCGCCAGATGACTGAAGACGCCGATTTCAAGGGGATCATCAGCGATATTGGCGGGCCGACGGCCAATATGTACCAGATGCGCTGCGGCCGCCCCGAGGTCGAAGCCAAGTGCCGCCGCCTGAGTTGCGTGCACCCCACGATTTGCAAACTGCTGGGCACCGACCACGGCCCGCTGGTGCAATTGATGCGGGCGGCCCGCGAAGAGCCGGGCGTCAAGAAAGTGTTCGTGGCCTCGGGCATCCGCATGGATCTGGCCCGCCACAGCCCCGAATACATGCGTGAGTTGGCCACGCATCACGTGGGCGGACATTTGAAAATCGCGCCGGAGCACACCGATCCGAACGTGCTGGCACTGATGAAAAAGCCGGGCATCGAGGATTTCGAAAAGTTCGACCAGCAATTCAAGGCCGCCTCGAAGCGGGCCGGCAAGAAGCAATTTCTGGTGCCCTATTTCATCGCCAGCCATCCAGGCAGCACGCTCGATTCGATGATCGATCTGGCGCTGTTCCTGAAGCGCAATCACTACAAGCCCGACCAGGTGCAGGATTTTATCCCCAGCCCGTTCGACATCGCGGCCTGTATGTATCACACCGGTTTGGATCCGTTCACCAAGAAGCCGGTGTTCATCGCGAAGCATTTGCGCGATCGGAAACTGCAACGGGCCCTGATGCAGTTTTTCAAGCCGGAGAATTATTTCGAGGTCCGGCGCGCGCTGGAACAAGCCGGCCGACAGGACCTGATCGGCGGCGGCTGCGATTGCCTGATTCCGGATCGTCCGCCGAGAGAGGCGCTCGACCGGCGCCGCAAGCGGGCCAACGACGCCTGGAGCGAGCAAACCGAGGGCGATCACATCCGCTCGCGGCCCGCCGCCGGCTATCGCCCGCAACGCAAGACGGCCGCCAAGCGCCAGCGGAATCGTCGCTAGCGGAGGCTGACTCTCCGATGTTCGCGACCGATCAATACCAACTTCTCGATTTCGGATCCGGCCGCAAGTTGGAACGCTTTGGCCGCTATCTGCTCGACCGGCCGGCGGCTGCTGCCGATGCCACGCCGAGGCGCCAGGCCGAACTGTGGCCGCAAGTCGATGCGCGCTATGATCGTAACCCGGGGCAGCCGGGACGATGGTCTTGTGCGCGTGCGATCGACCCGGCCTGGAGCGTGCGTCACGACGATTTAACCTTCGAGCTGAAACTCACCGAGTTTGGCCACCTGGGCCTGTTTGCCGAGCAGGTGGAGAATTGGGATTGGATCGCCCAGCAGGTCCGCGCCGCGGCTCGACCGATCAGGGTCATGAATTTGTTTGCCTACACCGGCGCCAGCACGCTGGCCGCGGCGGCTGCCGGGGCCGAGGTGACGCATGTCGACGCGGCCGCCAATGTCGTCGCCTGGGCCCGCCGCAATGCGCAAGCGTCGCGCTTGGACGATAAGCCAATCCACTGGATTGCCGAAGACGCCGTCAAATTCGTCCGCCGCGAACTGAAGCGGGGCCATGGCTACGACGCGGTGATTCTCGACCCGCCGAGCTACGGCCACGGACCGCACGGAGAAACCTGGAAGCTGGACGAGCACTTGGGCTTCCTGCTGACGAAGTGCCTGGAGCTGACGGCCAAAAATCCTCGGTTCCTGCTGCTGACGTGTCACTCGGGCGATTTGGCGTTTGCCTCTCCACTGTTGAAGTACACTATTGCGCAGCGGCCCGACTTGCGCGAAGCCGGACAGTTGAGTAGCCACGATCTGTGCCTGATCTCTGCGGCAGGAGAGCGGCTGCACTGCGGCGCCGCGGTGCGCTGGAGTGCAACGACAACTTAGGATTGCAAGAAAACGAACGGGGCTGCCCCCTGCGTCGAGCCACCATGCCGATGAAGACCATCACCAGCACGAACAACCAGAGAGTGAAAGATGCGATCAAACTGCGCGACCAGCGGCATCGCACGAAGCAGGGACGTTTCTTCATCGACGGCGCGCGCGAAGTGTTGCAGGCAATCCGGGGCGATGCGCGGTTTGTCGAATGGTTCGTTTGCGAATCGCTGTGCAAATCGGCCGAAAGTTTGCAGGTGCTCGATCGTCTGCGCGAGCTGCAGGTCGAAGTCTGGCACGTGATGCCCGAGGTGTTCGAGAAAATGGCGTTTGGCCAACGTCGCGAGGGAGTGCTGGCGGTGGCCGAGACGCCGCGCGTCATGCTCGCCGAGTTGCAGGTGCCCGACACGGGGCCGATCGCCGTCCTGGCGGGGTTGGAAAAGCCGGGCAACGTGGGCGCCGTTTTGCGCAGCGCCGACGGCGCCGGCGTGGCCGCCGTCATCCTGGCCGACCCGCGAACCGACCTGTACAACCCGAATTGCATCCGCGCCAGCCTGGGCGCCATTTTCAACAAGCCGGTGTGCCAGGCCATGACGGCCGAAACACTTGCCTGGCTGCGCCAGCGGAAGTGCCCGATCTTTGCCGCCCGGCTGGATGCCAAACTTTTGTATACCGAAGCCCCGCTTGGCGACCGCGCTGCGATCGTGCTGGGCAGCGAAGCGGCCGGGCTGTCGGAGGCCTGGAACGTGCCGGAAGTCACGCCGATCAAGCTTCCGATGCGCGGTTCAGCCGATAGCCTGAACGTCTCGGCCACGGCCGCGGTGCTGTTCTACGAAGCCCTGCGGCAGCGCGAAATTGCTGCGCGTTGAATACCTCGTCACTCGGGCTTACTTGGCGCCAGCGAACAAAACTCGACTCCAGCCCCTGCAAACCGCCTTTCACCGCCACTGGCGGCTTAGCCCATTTTTTAGGGCGTGAGCACGATCTTGCCGGCCAGGGTGCCGGCGTGGCGAAGCGTGTTTTCTTCTTGCAGGCGATGCGCCGCGGCGGTTTCGGACAAGGGGAGCACGCGGTCGATGCGGGCTTTGAGTTTGCCGGCGGCCAGGGCGCGGTTGATGTCGTCGGCCGCCGCTCGCTGTTCCTGCGCGGTGGCGTTGAACATGGCAAAACCGTGCAGTGAGCAGCCTTTTACGTAGAAGGGCCCGACGGGGAAGGGGGGGCGGGCTTCGCGGCCAGCCATGATCACCATCCGTCCGCGCGGGGCCAGCAGTCCCACGGCGCGATCGAAGTTCGGCTCGCGCAGCGTCTCCCACCAGACGTTCACGCCTTGCGGCGCGAATTCCTTGATGCGCGCCTCGACGTCCTCGGTTTTGTAGTCGATGGCCAGGTGGGCGCCCAAAACGCGGCACGACTTCACTTTCTCAGAACCGCCAGCGGTCGTGATCACGCGCGCGCCAAGGGTTTTGGCGATCTGCACCACGGCCGAGCCGACGCCGCCACTGCCGCCGTTGACAAACAGCGTTTCGCCGGCCTTGAGTTTCACATCGCGCACCAGACCCAATTGGGCCGTAATGCCAACCAACGACAAGGCCACGGCCGTTTCGCTGGTGACGCCCGGCGGCGTGGGATAGAGCCATTGTTCGTCGACGGCGGCGTATTCGGCGAACGTGCCTTGGCGGCCCAACAATCCTTGATTCGATCCCCAGACCCGGTCGCCGGGCTTGTACCGCGTGGCCTGCGGACCGACGGCCTCGACGACGCCGGCCAGGTCACAGCCGAGGATATAAGGCACCGGCAGCGACATCGCCACCAGGCCGCCACGCACGTAGGTGTCGATCGGATTGACGTCGACCGCCTCGACCTTGACCAGCACTTGCGCATCGATCGGTTGAGGCTTGGGCAAATCGCCCACCACGATATTCTCCGGCGGCCCGGTTTGTCGGATATAGGCAGCTTTCATCGTTGGTTTCCTTCGAGAAGTGGGCTGTCAATGCCGCAACGCGAGCATCCGTTAGCGGGCCGCGAGTTGGTTTCTTTGCGCGCGGCCCCTGCGCAACACGCCGACCGCGGCAATCAATCCCAAGGCGCTGATGGCCAGCGCAAATCGAATTCCCCAGAGCATCGCATTGCGTTCGGCCTGGCCCGCGATGGCAACGTGTGTCGGTCGCAGTCCCTTTTGCAGGTCATCATACATTCTGAAGACCTCGCTGGGCGGGCTTTGCTGGAACCACTCTTCGATTTGTCCCGGCGTGGCCCGAGTCACGAGCTCTGGCAGTCGCAGCGCCCAATAAACGCTGATCGCCAGGCCGCACAGCGCCACCAGGCACAGCAGAAAAGCCAACCGGTGTCGATTGTCCCACGCGCGCAAGCGCCGGGCGCGAGCCGGCCCGCGGTCCGACGTTTCGACGCTCGCCAGGGCGCGCAGATCGCGCAGGTTGGGCACTTGCAGTTGGGCACCGCACGCGCAGCGGACCGATTGGCCCGCTTGCACGTTCGAGACGGGCGTGCGTTGGCCGCAAGCACAGGGTAGCAGGTAGCTGGACATGCAAAACTTTCGGTCGGTCGCCCGAGCGGTTTGACGCGGCGCCCAGCGAACCGCGGAACCAGCAATGCTATTCCGGCACGCCGGAGCCGCGATGAGCCCACCACGGCAGCGTAATGCCGCCGTCGATCAACAGCGCGCTTCCGGTAATATAGTCGCTGGCCGGATCGCAGAGAAACACGACGCCGCGACCGATTTCCTTCGGCTGGCCCAGGCGCTGCCAAGGGAGCTTTTCGGCGGCCCGTTGGATGGTTTCTTCGCTGGCGAATTTTCGTTCGCCGGGCGTGTCGATCCATCCGGGAGTGACGAGGTTGACGCGGATTTTGTATTCGACCAATTCCATCGCGGCCGTGCGGGCCATTTGTTCGATGGCCGCCTTGGACATGTTGTAGGCCATCGAACGCGGGATGGGGACGTAGGCATGCGGGGAACTGACCACCACGATCGAGCCCCCGGCCGTGCCCCCTGATTGTTTCTGGGCGATCATTTGCCTGGCGGCGGCCCGGACCAGGTAAAAGGCGCCCCACATGGTGACGTCCACGGTACGCTCGAAACCGGCCATGTCCGCCTCGTGAAACAGCTCGCGGTCGCTGTAGGCGGCATTGCTCACCGCGATGTCGAGCCGGCCGAAAGTAGCCACGGTTTCTTTGACCAGCCGCTCGACGGTCGCTTGTTCGGCGACGTCCCCCTGGACGAGGATTGCCCGGCCGCCGGCGCGGGTAATCTGGTCGACGGCACGGCTCGCTTCGTGAGGGTCTTTTCGATAGTTAAATGCAACACTGGCACCGGCTTCCGACAATGCCACAGCGGTAGCCAAACCGATGCCTTGGCTGGCTCCGGTGACCAGCGCCACGCGACCTTTCAACGCTTCCACGACGATTTTCCTTAGCCCACGCACTCCAGGGCAAATGATTGGGGCATCGCCGTATGCTACCGCCAGACCCCCAAGCCAGCAAGCAACACGTTGATATCTGGAGTAATTCTTGGCCCTGGTAGGACTGGACCGTCAGACTCGTCTGGCTAGAATTGATCGATTGCCGTGGGGCGATTCCCAAGGGTCTTTGGCGAGGGTCGGCGAGTGAAAATCTGGGTAGCTTGCGGTAAATAGATGGCATCATGAAATCTCTCATCCAATCGTAATTTCTTTCCAAATGTGTGGCTTGACCCGCTGTCCGACAAACGAGTGATAGAATTTGTTGGATTTCTGCCGCCGTTCTAGGGATAATGCTTGGGACTTCAATCGGTGAGGGATCATCGCGCGTTTGTTTTTGCGGGGGGTTCGTCGCCTGCCATGTTGCCGGAGTGCGCCGACTCGTTTGCGCGGTGCCGCTGCACGGTTTTTCTACTTTTACGAATTTGACGCTGACACTCGTTTCCTTTGGCTTACCGTAGGAGTGTTGACTTGTACGACGCATTATTGGACGAATTGGAAGACGATCCGACGCCGAACCAAGAAGAGGTAAGCGAGCTTTCGGACAAGCCGGCCGTCGAACTGGATCTCGAAGATGATTTGGACGCAGTGGACTTGCGCACCGATCTGGATTTGGATCTGGATCCCAAGGCCGAAGATCTGTTGGCCGTGGTCGAGGAAGAGGGCGAGTCGTGGTCTGACGATCCGGTGCGGATGTATCTCACGCAAATGGGTGAGATTCCGCTGTTGACGCGCCAGGAGGAAATCTCTTTGGCCAAACGGATCGAAGTGACGCGGGCCAAATTCCGCAGCCACTTGCTGGAGTGCGACTACGTCATTCAGCTCGCCGTGAAAGTCTTGAAGAGGGTGCACGCCGGCGAACTTCCGTTTGATCGCACCGTGCAAGTTTCGGTTACCGATCGCTTGGAAAAAGACCAGATTCTCGGCCGCTTCCCCCACAATTTGCGGACCATCGAGATCTTGCTCAAGCAGAATCGCGATGATTATCGGATTGCCACGAGCAGATCGTACAAAATGACGCAGCGCCGCGAAGCGTGGCAACGTCTGGGCCGCCGCCGTCACCGCGCGGTCAAACTGGTCGAAGAACTCGGTCTGCGCACCCAGCGCATCGAGCCGATGATCAGGACGCTCGATGATTTCAGCCGCCGCATCGACTCGCTCAAAGCCCAAATCGAGGCCCACAAAAAGGCCAAGGGCCCGCTGGCCGAACGCAAGGCGCGGATGATCGAGTTTCGCAATATTTTGCGGGCTACCGAGGAATCGCCCACCAGCTTGCGCAACCGCGTGAAAAACCTGAAGGTCGTCTACGCTCAATATCAGCAGGCCAAACGCGGCTTGTCCGAAGGCAACTTGCGATTGGTCGTGTCGATCGCCAAGAAATATCGCAACCGGGGACTGAGCTTCCTGGATCTGATCCAGGAAGGCAACGCCGGCCTGATGCGGGCGGTCGACAAGTTCGAATACCGCCGCGGCTTCAAATTCTGTACCTATGCCACCTGGTGGATTCGCCAGGCGATCACGCGGGCCGTGGCTGATCAGAGCCGCACGATTCGCATTCCGGTGCACATGGTCGAAACGATGTCGCGCGTGCGCAACGTTTCGCGCCAATTGCTGCAAGAATTGGGCCGCGAACCGACGATCGAGGAAACGGCCAAGCGGGCCGGCACCGCGGTCGACGAGGCCCGGCGGGTGCTGGCCATGAGCCGCTACCCGATCAGTCTCGACCGGCCGGTCGGCAACAGTGAGGACAGCCATTTTGGCGATCTGCTGCCCGACTCGGGAGCCGAAAACCCGGCCATCGGCGCCGCGCAGGAAATGTTGCGAGGCCGCATCGCCAAGGTCCTCAAGACGCTCAGCTATCGCGAACGCGAGATCATCAAGCTCCGCTACGGCTTGGGCGACGGTTATAGTTACACGCTGGAAGAAGTGGGCCACATTTTCAAAGTGACCCGCGAACGCATCCGCCAGATCGAGGCCAAGGCCGTGCGTAAGCTGCAGCAACCCAGCCGCAGCCAAGAACTGGTCGGGTTTTTGGATTAGAGATCCCTGTTACTTGGCCAACAATTGGAATGGGCCGCGGAAGCGTAAGGAAGGCTATTTTGCGAGTCTGCCGTTGCGATTGGGGTTTTCGGTTGTAAGGCTCATTGAAACCGACGTCTATTTGCAAACCACGCGAGCCGGACGCGACTTGTCTCGTCCGGCTCGCTTTTTTGTGCGCTGGCCCGAGCGGAAAAAACAGTTTGAAAAAAGTGTTTGACAACGCCATCGGCCGCTGCTACATTGCCTACCTGCGTGCGTTGGTGGTCGGGCGTCTTTTGCTAAAGCGTCCGACAAACAGGGAACTCCGGTGCAAAACCGGGACGGCCCCGCCGCTGTAACCGAGTGTCACTTAGGGAAACTGATTCAAGCCATTGTCGCCTGGTGGTCCTGTGGGGCTATCCGATCCGACGAGAAGGCCAGTTTTTCCGAGCTCGGGAGTCAGAAGACCTACCAACGCGTTGTCAGTAGCTTGCCGCGAGGGACGGAAGCTGCGGAGTGTTTGTTGGCCTTCAGGACGCCGCTAATCGTTCGCTCCTGCCTGCATGGACCTGCGGGGGTCTTGGTGTGTTGCCTTGCGCACTCGCCGTGGCCCCAGCATGTCGGTTTGGCACGCGCGATCGGTGCGCACGTTGTTTGCCGTGACTTTTTTCCGCCTGCCAAAATTCTACCGCCGAACTCGAGCGGGTCTTACCCTGGTCGAGCTTTTGGTCGTGATCGCGATCGTGGGCCTGCTTCTGGCATTGTTGCTGCCGGCCGTGCAGGCCGCGCGCGAGGGTGCCCGGCGTGCCCAATGTCAAAACAATCTCAAGCAGATCGGGCTGGCCCTGCTCGGCTATCACGAGTGCTATAAAGTTTTTCCGCGGGGCGGTTGGCCAGCGACGACTGCCAACATCAGTTGGTCGGCGGCCGTCCTTCCGCATTTGGAGGAACAACCTCTCTACAACAGCCTGAATCGCGGCGTGGCGTACACCGATCCGACGAATCTGCAACCGGGTCGCACGGTGTTGGCCGTGTTTCTGTGTCCCACGTCGCCGAAGGAGAGCTTCTGGAAACCATCGGCCGATCTGCCCACTTCGTCGCCGAATGCGTACGCCCGCACCGACTACGGCGCGCTCAACGGAGAGCGCGCGTTACGCGCGCCGATGGCCACGAATAGCCCGGAGCGGGGCGTCTTGATTCTGGAAAAGAACCTCTCGCTCACTGCGATCACTGATGGAACGTCGCAAACCATTCTTGTCGGCGAGGCCCCCGAGGGAATCCACTCGATTTGGATCAGCGTCAAAAATGTCTTCGACCAGTCGGCGCCGATCAACACCTTAGCCACCTATGCCCCCGGGTACGTGTTTTACGACTATGGGCAGGAAATCAACAGCTACCACAGCGGCGGAGCGTTCGCGTTGTTTGCGGACGGCTCCGTGCGTTTTCTCTCCGAAGACATGGGTGTTCGCGTGCTTGCGGCTTTGTGTTCGCGCAATGGCGAGGAAATCATCGGCGACTCTTATTGAGTCCGAGCCCCTGCCACGGCCCAACCCGATGGGTTCTTGAATCCAAAATAATGATCCGACATTCTGCTTCATTCCTGGAGAAACTTGCGATGATGCGCTGGATGATCTTCACGTTGAGTTTGACTATTGGTGTCGTTCCGGCGGCGTACGCCGCGACCACCACCTTTGAAGATTTGGGTCTGCCGCTCGATGCTTTCTTGAACAATGCGGGCGCCAGCGGCCAATTCGTCAGCGGCGGCAATAGCTTCAACAACGCCTACAACGCGAGGTTTGATTCCTGGTCGGGTTGGGCAATCTCCAGCACGACCGACACGACAACGGCCGACATCATCAACCAATATAGCGCGATTGCCGGCTCGGGCGCTGGCGGGTCGCCGACGTACGGCGTGGCCTTCACATCCGCCTTCCCCACGGCCGATCTCTTTCATCCGGCGGACTCGTACATTGATCTGGCGGCGGGCACAAGCCCCGCCTCGATTCAGGTCACCAATACCACCTACACTTACCTCACGATGAAAAACGGCGACCCCTTCGGCTTCACCCACGCGTTCGGGCCTGGGGACTTTTTGCTGTTGGATATCAGGGGCTATAACGGCCTCGACGGAACGGGGCAGCTGGTGGGCGAGGTCGATTTCTATCTCGCGAACTTTCTCGACTCGAACAGCTTGATCGTCGATACATGGCAGACCTTGGACTTGTCGTCATTAGCCGGCGCCGAAAGCCTACGATTCGGTCTCCGTTCGAACGACAACGATCCAAAGTATGGCATGAACACGCCCGCCTACGTGGCGGTCGATGATTTGCAATTGAACCTGGTTCCCGAGCCGAGTTCCGTGGTCTTGGCCCTGCTTGTGAGCCTGTGTCTGTTTTCGTCGTCGTGTCGCAAACGGCGAAAGAGATCTTTCGCGGCATTTTGATGTCGTAGCGATTCGTCGTTCGATCCCGTTTCGAGGTCCATCGCGATCGGCGCCCCCGGTGCGCTTGTGCCGACCGCGTTTCGTTTCCTGCTGCGCGCATGGCCCTTTTTCATGGGAGAAATCGACTAATGCGAGTTGCCCCCCTTCTGATCGCCGTCGGACTATGTTTGATCTTGGAATCGCACGCCTGGGCCGGGCTGTATGCGCCGCCAGCCTGGCGGACCGGCTCGACGGCCGTGGCCAACACGAGTCAGACGATTGCCGAATGGGCCAGCGGATTCCAGGATTTGATTCGCGGTCCGCTGAACATTGCCGACCCGCGCCTCGGACTGGCTTCGTTTGGCGCCGGGAACGACGCGCTCGGCTTGGCCGATGGCGTCTCCACGCACGTCGTGAGCCTGGGCGACGGCGGACGCATCACGCTCACGTTCGCCCAGCCGATCATCGACGGATCTGGCTTCGATTTTGCCGTCTTCGAAAACGGGTTTGGCGACAGCTTTTTGGAATTGGCCTTCGTCGAAGTCAGCTCCAACGGCACGGACTTCGTCCGATTTCCGGCGGTCTCGCTCACGCCAACGGCAACGCAGGTTGGCGCCTTCGGCACGTTGGATGCCACGAATCTCGACAATCTGGCCGGCAAGTATCGCGGCGGTTTCGGCACGCCGTTCGACTTGAGCCAGGTGGCGGGCCTGTCGCCCAACGTCGACGTCAGCCATATCCAATTTGTTCGCGTGGTCGACGTGGTGGGCACGATCGACCCGACGCTGGGCAGCCGAGATTCCTTGAACAGCCTGGTCAACGACCCTTACGCCACGCCCTTTGCCTCCGGTGGATTCGACCTGGATGGCGTGGGCGTGTTGAACATGGTGCCTGAACCCTCGAGTGCAATTCTCTTGGCCTTGGGGAGCGCGCTATTTTGGCGACGCAAGGGCCGCCGGCGTTGTTGACAGCCTCGGCGGTGCTCGTGTCCAATTTGGACTCGTGACCAGGGAAAACATGCCAGGCCCAATCGCCAGAGCAGCCGCCGATGAGCTCGCCGCAGAACCATAACCGCGATGCATGGGACGCGCGAGTCCGCGCTCGGGGGCGCTTCACGCGGCCGGCGCGCGACGAGGATTTTGGCAATCCGCTCGCGGCGGTCGATGCGGCAGGCTGGCTGGGAGCGAGCATCGCCGGTCAGAGGGTTCTCTGTCTGGCCAGCGGTGGCGGCCGACAAGGCGCACTGTACGCGGCGGCCGGAGCGCACGTGACCGTGGTCGACATCAGCCCCGAAATGCTGGCCCTCGATCGCGCCGTGGCCGCCGAACGCTCGCTGGAAGTCCGCACGATCGAAGCCTCGATGGACGACCTCTCGGCGCTGGCCGCGGCGAGTTTCGATCTCGTAATTCAGCCAGTCAGCACGTGCTACGTGCCCAACGTCGTCGACGTGTATCGGCAGGTGGCTCGAGTGATGGTTCCAGGCGGACTCTATATCAGTCAGCACAAACAACCGGTCAGCTTGCAAGCCTCTGTCGAGCCTTCGTCGCGCGGCTATGAACTTGTCGAGCCGTACTATCGAAGCGGCCCCTTGCCGGCCGTAGTCGGCAGTCCGCACCGCGAGCCTGGAACGCTTGAGTTTCTACACCGTTGGGAAGCATTGTTGGGCGGGATGTGCCGGGCCGGTTTTTCGATCGAAGACGTCATCGAACCGTTGCACGCCGACGAAACGGCCGAGATCGGCGGATTCGGACACCGCAGCCAATACGTGGCCCCGTACGTGCGCATCAAGGCCCGGCGCAACGCGGAGGCGCCGAGCGGTTCGCGGGCCGTCAAGGTGTGGGTGCCATGAGCCCCGGATGGCCGTCTTGCCGCACGCCGGGCCGCCATCGCAATCCGGCGCTGCGCAGCGCCAAGAGAGCGGCCATCAAAATCGTCGCCTGGCAGATCCACGTGGCGACCGCATAAAACTCGTCAAGCGGCGCTAGGACCATCCACAGGGCGCGGATGGCAACCAGCGCAATGGCAACCGCAAACGGGGCCGCCAGTCGGACCAGCGACACGCGCGTCGCCAGAATGGCCCAAGTCGTCAACAGCCCTAGGGTGATTTGCACCAGCACGAAGAGCGCTTTCGACGCCGTGTCGGTTTCGATCAATGATCGGAAGTAGTGTCCAAACGCAAGTCCCACGGCCGCGGTGGCAATCAAGAGCAGCAAGTCGGCGAGCGAAAACTGCGGGCGGCCGGCTCGCGGCTCGGAAGCGGCACGGCCTGTCGGCTGCCAGAGATATCGGGCCCAGGCTCTTTCGGCCAGGAAAGCGAAAAGGATCCCCAGGCCTACCAGAAGGTTATTGGCCCTGGGCTCGACGAAGGCGGCCTGGCAGGCGGCAAAACCGGTCAGGCAAACGATCAGCCGAACCGGCAGCGGCGCAGGCCCCAGTGCCAGCCAAACGGCCAACAGGCAAACCTGTGCCGAAGACAAAGCCCTGACCAACATCAGTAGCGCATCGGTCATGTCCGACTTTGCGAATTCGAGCACGGCCGCGTCCAGTGCAATGCCAGCCACGAGCAGCAGGCCGGGAATGACCAAAGCGGGGCGCATGTTGCAATTCTCGCTGATCGCCGGGGCCAAACCAAGCTGTTTTTATGGCCGTTGCAATCGCCGGGATGCTCGATCAAGATAGACGGCACCAAACCGCAGCCGGTGCATCGATCCATCCCCGAGGTAGCCGCGTCCGTGTCCCACCCAGCGATTCAGGAAATCGTAGCGGTTTTCGGCCAGCCCGTGGCTGGAAACCCGACGCAATACATGATGGAAAAAGCCTTCGCCCAGGTGGGTCTCGATTGGCGTTATCTGACGCTCGAGGTTGCGCCGGCCGATCTGGCCGATGCGATCAAAGGCATGCGAGCCATGGGCTTTCGGGGCTGCAATCTGACCATTCCGCACAAGGTCGAAGTGATTCAGTATCTCGATCGCACCAGCGAGGCGGCCGCGCTGATGGGCGCCGTCAACTGCGTGAATCGTGTTGGCCACGAACTGGTCGGCGAGAATACTGACGGCAAGGGTTTCGTGCAGTCACTGCGCGAAGCGACGAATCCGGCCGAGAAGAATGTTGCGATCCTTGGCGCCGGCGGCGCGGCCCGCGCTATCGCCGTCGAGGTCGCCCTGGCCGGCGCGGCGCAGATCACCGTGGTCAATCGGGGCGAGACTCGCGGCCAGGAATTGGTGGACCTGATCAACAACCGGGTGCACGTGGCGGCCCGATTCGTGAAATGGGAGGGCGACTATGAAGTTCCGCCCGAGACCGACATCGTGATCAACGCCACGTCGATCGGCCTGGGCGACGCCGAAGCGCGCGTGCCATTGGCGGTGGACACGCTCGAGTCCGATATGGTCGTGGCCGACGTGATTTTCAATCCCCCCGAAACCCGGCTGATTCGCGACGCTCAACAGCGCGGTTGCGCGACGCTCGACGGGCTGGGCATGCTGGTCAATCAGGCCGTGATTGCATTCAGGATTTGGACGGGCCAGGACGCCAACGCCGAAGTCATGCGCGACGCGTTGGAGGAATTTTTGGGCCTCTAGGTTTTCCACGACTTGCATCGGCCCCGCTGCCGCGCTCGTTGAATTGATTCCCTGACGACAGACACCATCGAAAAGGCACCTGGGATGACGCAGACAAACTTGCGGCTGGTTTTGGCATTCGTTGTGGCGCTGGTCGGCATGAGTAGGCCGCTTTCGGCCGACGAGCCGGCCGGCGTCAAATTATTGCGGCCCGACTCGCTCTCCGGTTGGGACTATGGCGCCGAGGCTCCGGCCCATTGGATCATCAGCCAGGGCCGCTTGACCGGCAACCCGCTGTCGACGCCGCTGGTTTCGGGCTGGGCGCTGGGCGATTTCGACTTGCGGTTTCAGTGGTCGGTCGGCCCAAGCGGCGCCTGGAGCATCCGGCTTCCCGACGTTCCCTCCGGGCCGGGCTTGCAAATCGCGCTTCAAGAAGGGGACGGCTGCGGCACGCTGCGCGATCGCGATGCGGCGCCGGCAGGCGGACTCAAAGTCGACGCGCTTGCGCCCGACGCCATGCACGCGGCCGACATTCGCCGTAGCGGCTCGGCTCTGACCGTGATCGTCGATGGCAAAGTCGCCAGCGAAGTCACGCTGGACCCAAACCGCCGCTTCGGCCTGGCGCTGGCCGTGCCGACGGGCGAAGCCACGCTCGACGATTTGCGATTGGAAGAGCCGCGCGGCAATCCGCTGTTCAACGGCAAAGACCTGACCGGCTGGCACGTCAACAACGACAAGGGAACCTGGGCCGTGGACGGCGGCGATTTCATACCGACCTCCCATCGCGGGCTTCACTATCTGCGAACCGACAAGGAATACGGCAATTTCACCTGGTCGTTCGAGTACAAGATCAGCCGTGGCGGCAATTCGGGCGTGGCCATTCGCACCGCAAACGGCGGCTGGCCCTCGGGCGACGGCATGGAATTGCAGATCCTCGACCAGCCGGGGGAAGTGAAAGACTCGACGATGGCCATCTACGGCAATTTGCCGCCGTTCGATCGGGCCGACCGAACCGAACAGTGGAACCGCGTGGTCGTCAAAACCGACGGCCGCATGGTCTCGGCCTGGGTCAACGGCGAGCTCGTGCAACAAATCAACACGGCCTGGCTGCCGGAAGTGAAGCATCGGCATCTTCGAGGATGGCTCGGCCTGCAAGACCACGGCGGACACGTGCGCTTCCGCGAACTCTACGTCTACGAAGCACCCGACGGCTTGGGCCTCGACCTCTGGTATCGGCCGCGAAATGCGCCGGGTTCGGAAATCGTGCTCGATCGGCTGATGAACAGCGAACGGCTGTCGCGCTCCGATGGGCTCGGTTCGGGCACGGTCAGCAAAACGCTGCCCAAGGGGGGCGAGCACGTGCTGGCCGACTTGACCGGTCCGGGAGCGCTGGTGCGCTGTTGGCGTAGTTATGCCGCGGGCCGATTGGCCCTTTATTTCGACAATGAAGAACAGCCCCGCATCGAGTGTGCCGCGGCGCATCTGTACGATCAGGTGCCGGGGGTGGCCGGCGAAGAGCAGCCGGTGTTGATGTGCCTGGCGTACGCCAAAAGACTGAAGATCGTCGTGTCCGATCCGCTGCCGGCCACCTATCGGCTGGACTATGTCACGTTTCCGGCCGGCGTGCCGGTCGAAAGCTATTCGCACAAACGGCCGGGCGTTCCTCGCGGGATGTTGTCGGCGATCAAGTATCGTCACGACGGCCTTGCGGGCGGAAAATTGCGCGAGGCGGACATTTACGATCGCATCAATTCCGAGCCACGCACCATCGAGCCCGGCACCAGCGTGCAGTTGGCCTCGCTGGATGGGGCCGGCATCGTCTTCTGGCTCAAGCTGCGTGCCGCCAAATCGGTGTTGGGCAACAACGATCTGTGGGTCGAAGTGTCGCTGGACGGCGAATCGATTCCGGCCATCGCCGCGCCGGCGCGGTTTTTGTTCCCGGCACTGGCGGGCGACGATTTTAGAGATTTCAGCACGCTGGTGCTGGCCGGCAACAACGGGTTCGCCAGCCTGTTGGCGATGCCCTACGGCGCCGGTCTTTCGGTGGCGGTTCGCAATCGTGGACAAAAGCCGATCGAAAATGTCGCCGTCTCGTTGTCGGTCGAACGGGCCACCGACGCGAACCGCGCGGACTACGCCGGCCGCATGCGGCTGCGCGGCATCTTTCAGCCGGCCGCGTCGACCGTGACCGATTTGATTCGACAAGCCGGCAGCGGTCGCTGGGTGTCGTTGGTCTACGAACAGCCGGACGGGGCCGCGACCGGCATCGCGTCGCTGACGGTCGACGATCAGGCCCGCGACGGCTGGGCGGCGGGCGACCTGGATCCCTTCTGGGGCCGACCTGGCGAAGGCTACAATTTTTATCGCGCACTGAGCGGCCGCCGCGGCGCCATCGCGTGGCGGTACATGCTGCTCGAGCCGGTCAGCTTCGAGCAGTCGCTGGTGCTCAAGGCGAACGCCGGCGACAAGCTGGGCAACCGCCTGGCGCTGTTTTACCTGAAGAATTAGCACGCGATTCGCGCTGGGTTCGTTCAAGCCGGCTGCTGCTGCGTGATGCAGTGGAATGCGCCGAGCCCCCAGACCAGATCGACGGCGTTAAGGCCGCGAATCTGGCGGCCCGGAAACAATCGGGCCAGGGTTTCCACGGCCACGCTATCGGCCGGATCGTTGAACTGCGGCACGATCACCACGCCGTTGGCGATATAAAAATTCATGTAGCACGCCGGCAGTCGGGTATCTTCGAAAAACAGAGGACGCGGCATGGGAACGGGAACCACTTCCAGCGGCCGGCCGCGTGCATCGCTCATCGTCAGCAGTCGCCGATAATTGTCGTGCAACGGCTCGTAGTTTTCGTCCTGCGGATCGTCTTCCAGCGCCGCCACCACGGTCGTCGGAGAGACAAATCGAGCCAATTCATCGATGTGCCCGTCGGTGTCGTCGCCCGCGATGCCGCCGCCGAGCCAGAGGATTTTTGTCGCGCAGCAGTATTCGGCCAGATAGCGCTCGACGTCGGCTCGCGAAAGCTGCGGGTTGCGATTGGGGTTGAGCAGGCACTGCTCGGTGGTGAGCAGGGTTGCTTGGCCGTTGCCGTCGATGGCGCCACCTTCCAAGATGATGCCGGGCGTGAAGCAGCGGCGGCGCGTCAGTTCGGCCACCCGGGCCGGCACGGCGTTATCCAAATCGTAGGGCGGATATTTTCCACCCCAGGCGTTATATTCCCAATCCACCAGAGCCGGCGGCAGCGACGCGGGCCCAGACAGGAACATCGGGCCGTGATCGCGGGCCCACACGTCGTCGGTGGGAATATCGTGCAAGACGACGTTTGGCATGGCCCCAACGCGCGTCTTGGCTTCGGCCATCACCGCCTCGCCGCCGGCGCAGATGTGTACCGGCTCGAACTCGGCCAGCGTGCGCACCAGCGTGGCCCATACCGCCGGGATCGGCTCGAATTTTCCGGGCCACGTCTCGGGTTTGTGGGGCCAGGCCAGCCAGGTGGCGGCGTGCGGCTCCCATTCTGCCGGCAAGCGATATCCGAGCGATGCGGGCGTGGCGTTTGACATGGTCTGGAGCACGAAGGAAGAAAAGGGGCGGTTTTCAGTCCAGATAGCGTTTCGTCAAATCGCCGTACGCGTCGATCCGACGGTCGCGCAGAAAAGGCCAGTGGGTGCGCACGAAGTCGATCTTGTCGAGCTGGCACTCGACCAGAAGCGTTTCTTCCTTGTCGTGCGTGGCTCGGGCAAGCACGTTGCCGTTGGGATCGACCAGGAACGAGGCGCCCCAGAATTCGAGCTGTCCTTCGACGCCCGCGCGGTTGGCGGCCGCCACGAACAAGCCGTTGGCGATGGCGTGGCTGCGCATCATCGTTTCCCAGGCCGAGTGTTGGCTCGCGCCGTACTCTTGTTTTTCGTCCGGCAGCCAGCCGATGGCGGTGGGATAAAAAATAATCCGCGCCCCGGCCAGGGCCGTGAGCCGCGCGGCCTCGGGGTACCATTGGTCCCAGCAAACGCAGACGCCGATCCGCCCGACGCGCGTGGCGAAGGCCCGAAAACCCAAATCGCCGGGTGTGAAATAAAACTTTTCGAAGTACAGCGGGTCGTCGGGGATGTGCATCTTGCGATACATGCCCGCCAACGAGCCGTCGGCGTCGAACACCACCGCCGTGTTATGGTATAAGCCCGGCGCGCGACGCTCGAACAGCGAACCGACGACCACCACGCCGTGCCGGCGCGCGGCCTCGGCCAGCGCATCGCTGGTGGGGCCGGGAATCGGCTCGGCCTGGTCAAAGCGGCGATGATCTTCGGTCTGGCAGGGATAGGGGCCGGCGAACAGCTCTTGCAAGCAGACAATATGGGCTCCGGCCGCGGCCGCTTCGCCGATCCGCGCGACGGCTTTCTCGACGTTGCGCGCCTTCGACTCCTGCGCGGTCATCTGCACCAGGGCCACGACGACAGTGCCGGGCTGCGCGCCGGCCGAAGAGGACTCATTTCGTTGGTTTGAACTGGTCATCCTGCTCATGGTAACTTATGCCATATGGCGCGCAAACCGGTACGCGGTTTATTTGTGACGGGCACCGACACGGCCGTGGGCAAGACCTACGTGACGGCGCTAGTGGCCCAGGGGCTGGTGGCCCAGGGGCATCGCGTGGGCGTGTATAAACCGACGGCCAGCGGTTGTTCGCGCCATGAGGACGCTCTGGTGTCGGACGATGCCTTGCGGCTTTGGCAGGCGGCCGGTTCGCCGGGCACATTGGCCGAAGTTTGCCCGCAGGTGTTTGCGGCGCCGCTGGCGCCTCACCTGGCCGCGGCGGCTGAAGGCAAGCGGCTCGACGCCGGGCTGTTGCGCCGTGGTCTGGACGTTTGGCTGGAGCGCTGCGAGATCGTTTTGATCGAGGGGGCCGGCGGACTGATGTGCCCGCTGGGCGAGGAAGAGTACGTGGCCGACCTGGCTTACGATTTCGGTTTTCCGCTAGTGGTCGTGGCCCGCAACGGCTTGGGCGTGATCAACCACGTGCTGCAAACGCTGATCACGGCGGCCACGTTTCGCGAGGGATTGGCCGTGGCGGTCGTCGTTCTCAACGAGACCATGCCGAGCGGGGCCGACCCGAGTATCGCGGACAACGCCCGCGAAATTCGCCGCCGGGCGGTGCCGCGCCTATTGGCCGAAGTGGCTTATCGGGCCGAGCGCTGTGCGGCGAGCGTCGATTGGTTCGAGCTGGCCGGCGAAGCGGTGAAGCGACACACTCCAGGCGAGAATGCCGGCGTGTGAACCGGCCCAGCGACGGGGACCGCCCCGGCTGTATCGATCGCCGGCGTTAGGACGTCAGTGCCACGGCCCGGTGTTCGAGCCGGCTTTCGGCCAGGCTGGTGTCGATGGCCAAATTCATGACCACCGACCAGCGCCCGTCGGCATCTCCCTGCACGATCCAGTGCGGCTGCACGACGACCGATTGGTGGACCAATTCGAAACCGCCTTCGGACTGGCTGACGCTTTCGATCGGAAAGGTCCACAGCCCCGAGCTGCGCGAGAGCGCCAGGTTGACGTCGATGCCCAGCCATTCGTCGACCAGGCCCAATTCTCGGATTCCCTCGAGATCCAGGCGCGTGCCGAGCTGGCCGAAGCGGCAGCGGGCATTGCCGTAGAAATATCGGTCGTCGGCGCCGGCTGGCATGCCCGCAAAATTGAATTCAACCGCGAAATGGAGTGGGCTCAAGGGCGGCAGACCTTCGAGCAAGTACGCGATTTCGAGCGTCGAACTGCCCGCCTCCAGCGTCAGGCTCTTGGTGATCCGCACTGGCGCGTCGCCGGCCATGCCTTGGCTTGCGAGTTGAAGCTGCATGCGATTGGGATTGCGCCGCAAGCGGGTCTCGTAGGGTCGCGCCAGAAAATTGCCCCGCTCGATGGCTTCGCCTTGCGCGACCGCGGCCAGCGTGGTTTGCGGATCGTAAAAATGATCCAGCAGACTTTTGCGTGGGTGCGCGTCGTATTGCAAGCGCGTGTCAAGTCCCTCTTGTTTGAAAACCACGCGATCGCTCACGCCGGCCACGTCGTTGCGATCGTCGGCACCGGCGAGCACTTTGCGGTGATAGGCCTCGGGCCGCCGCGTGAGAGTGGCCAGCAGGTTGTGGGCGATCGAGCGAACGTCGAGTTCGTAGAGCATGCCGCCGCGGCCGGGCGCGGCCAAGGCCACGAACTTGTCGCTGTTCAATTGCACTTCCTGCCGACCGTCGAAGTTATAGTCGTCGGCCGCCAGTTCAACCCAGGTCTCGGGCTTGCCCAGCGCCTGATCCAACAGATTGTCCGCCGTAATCAATTCGCGATAGATCGCGTTGCGCAAATGCGGCAGATAGACGCCGCCGAACGCGCCGTGCCAGTAGCCGCAATTGCATTGCCCGCGATAGAGGGCCGTGCGGGCCTGATCGACCCATTCGCCTCGCGCCGAGCCGTCGACGGCGGCTTGCAGACGGCGGCTGACCATCATCATCCGCGAGTACATCTCGTCGGCTTCCGGATACTTGACCCGGAAATTGCGCCAAAAACCGCCGCGCACAAAGCGCGCGATGCGCGGCCAGCGCGGATCGTGTTCCAACTCGCGGCGCACCGCCACGTATTCGGCTAACTGCTCGCTGGGTAACACCCATTCGGTCATTTCGCGGTAGCTGCCCTCGGGCAGGTAGATTTTGTCGACCGGGGGCGTGGTGTCGATCACCTCCACAGGCGTGACCGATTGGATCCAGCTTTGGTTGGCCGTCAGCAGATCGAGGAACTGGGTCAGCCAGCCATTGTCGTAGACGTGTTTTTTGGTTTCAGGCCAAGCGCCGAGTTTTTCACCATCGTCGCCAAAGATGGCAATCGCGCCGGGCCGTTTGTCGGCCAGGCGGGCCAGATGGTCGATCGTATCTTCCGGTTTGGCGAAGGGAATCAAGTAGCGCAGCGGCTCGCTATCCGGAAAAACCGCCAGCAGGTTGCCGTCGTCCTCGGTCAGGTAATAACCGTGCAATTGATCATCCGAGAGGCCCGCGTTCTTGAAGTGGAAATCGTCGAGCATCGTATAGGCGATGCCGGCGGCCACCAGGTCGCTGGTCATGCTCTGTTCCCAGACGCGTTCCGGCATCCACATTCCGCGGACCCGGGCATGCA
This sequence comes from Planctomycetia bacterium, assembly GCA_041499515.1. Lineage (GTDB taxonomy): Bacteria > Planctomycetota > Planctomycetia > Pirellulales > PALSA-1355 > PALSA-1355. Next base: position 33,343 of record JBGQKM010000011.1, read on the forward strand.
ACCGTTGTTCCAGCCAGCGGGTGAAGCTTTGGATTTGCCCGATGCGATCGCGGCGTGGAATCATCGACAGAATCGGTTCGTAGAACGCCCCGCCGATGATTTCGATTCTGCCGGCGGCGACCAGTCGTGCCAGGCGATCGAGATAGTCGGGGTGGTGAGCATCGAGCCATTCCAGCAAGGAACCGCTGGTGTGCAGTCCCATTTTCAAACTCTCATAGCGTTCGAAAACGTCCAGGAACGGGCGGTAACTGTCCTGGTAGGCCTGCTCGAAGACGTGATCGAAGTTGCCAACCGGCTGATGGTCGTGCAGGACGAAGACAAATCGGATGCTGTTCGACATAGAGGGCCGATTATGCCATTGGGCCAAAACGAATGAGGACTCAGCGGTGCGAAGATATAATCGGCAAATCGAACGCCTTTTATCCAGTCGTCCCGGACTGATTTTCTTGCCCGGCTTGTGACGTGCTCTCCAATTCACGCATGAAGGTGGCCGCCTCCTCGGGCGGCACCGGATTAATGTAAAAACCGGTGCCCCACTCAAAGCCCGCGGTCTTCGTTACGCGCGGAATAATCTCTATATGCCAGTGATAGTGCCCCAATGACTGCGTGTCAAACGGAGCGGTGTGGATAATGTAGTTATACGCAGGCCGGTCCAGGGCGGTTTCGATCTTGGCCAGCACCCGCTTGAGCACCCGCGCCAACTCTTCGCAGTCGTGCCGAGCAAGCGTCTCGTAGTGGCTGGCATGTTGGGTGGGCACGATCCAAGTTTCGAAGGGAAAGCGTGCCGCGAATGGGCAGAAGGCCACGAAACCGGGAGCATCGAACACGATTCGTTGCTCGAACGCCAGTTCCTGTTCGAGCATGTCGCAAAACACGCAACGGCCGCGGTACTGGTAGAACTCGTGGGATCCGTGGATTTCTTCAGCCACGCTGATCGGCACGATCGGCGTGACAATCAATTGGCTGTGCGAGTGTTCCAGCGAAGCGCCGGCGGCGGCGCCGACGTTCTTGAAGATCATCCCGTAAACCAAGCGCGAGTCCTTTTTCAGATCCAGCAGCCGGTCGCGATAGATCCACAGCACGTCGCGCAAGGCGTCGTGGCTCAAATCCGTGGTGCTGATGAGATGGCGTGGCGATTCGACGATCACTTCGTGCGCGCCGACTCCGCGCATCATGTCGTACATGCCTTGCCCGCGCTTATTCAAATCGCCCTCGATCTCCAGCGCCGGAAACTTGTTGGGCACCACGCGCACGCGCCAGCCGGGCCGGTCGCGATGGGTGCCCTGCTGGCGATAGGCGGCGATTTCATAGGGTGTGTGGTTTTCATGCCCTTCGCAAAACGGGCAAAAACCTCCGCGCGGCCGGATGGCGTCTCCCTCCAGCAGGTCGTTCGGACGCTTGGCGCGGTTCTTGGCAATGATCACCCAGCGGCCGACAATCGGGTCTTTACGCAAATCCGGCATCGGGGCATTTCACTCGTGCAGGGTCAAGCTTGCCACATCATCAGTTCGTAGTCGGGCGATGGGACGAATGTTTCGATTGCGCCTTCGTGCGGAATTCGCTCGAGCGGCTGATCATGTTGGATCAATTCGGCGAAAAAGTGGAGCGGGGCGTCGGTCGCCGCAGCCAGGCTGCGCCACGGAATGGCAATTTCCAAAATCATGTCCGCGGCCGCTTCGACGCCCGACGCGCTAACCGGCACGTCGTTGTGGTACAACTGCACGACCGGTTTGGCCGCGCTAGGATGCGTGACCAGGAGCTCGAAGCCCGGCGGTTCGGAGAATCCGATGCGCAGCATGTCGACGTCCGAGAGTCGCTGGCGCAGGCTTCCGTGGGTGTCGAAGCGGATCAGCAACCGCTGGGCATCGAAGCCGAAGTAGACCCGTTCGATGCGTTGGTCTTCGGCCAGATTCATTGTGCCGCGCCCGGCGGAATGGGTGTGCACGCCCGCGTTGATCCACTCGAAATAGGTCTCGCGGCCATTGATTTTCACGCTCAGGATGCCGGTGGGTTGGGTAAATGGCCGCACGCCCGGTCGTTCGAGACTGATCGGCTTGTGCAATGCCGCCGGCGGGGCCTCGCCGATGAGCGTGTAGACGTTTTGCAAGTGCTTGCGAAACAGTTGGTCGAACAGCGCGTCCTGGCTGCTGGAGTGATGGTCGTCGAACCACCAGAACCAGTCGCTACCCTCGGCGATGTAGAGTTCTTCCCAGGCACGGGCCAAATCGGCCGGCGGGATCTTTCCGCCGGCGGCTCGCGTGACCAGCAAGGCCCGCGTCTCCGAGACCAGGTCCCAGGCTCGGTTGCAAGTCGGATGACCGATCCAGATGGCGAAGTTGTTGCTGATCCAACTGCCGGCAAACAGGTGCCCCAGTTTTTCGTCGGCCGGATGTCGTGCCAGGTAGTCGGACACGCCGCTGGCCTTGATCTGCGGATGGCGAGCCAGGCGATGATACAGCCCACGCAAAAACTCCAGGCCGTTGTTGGGATAATACTCCCAGCAGTTCTCGCCGTCCAAAACAATGCTGACCAGCGCCGGTTGTTTGGCGGAATGAGCGGTCGTGGCGCGGTGAATGGCCTCGAGCTTGCCGATCATGTCTTCGGCGGCCTGTTCGGCCGGATAGCGTTGATAGTGAAAGCCGATCTGGTCGCTCATCGCGTGGTCGCGAAAAATCATCTGCAATGCATGTCCGTTCTCCTCGATGCGCCAGGGACGGTATAGCATCTCGGGATGCTGGACCATTCCCTGGGCATCGCGCGAGATCCAGCCGTCCGTCGAGCAGGCCAGGATTTCTTCGTCGCTGGCGATCCACTCGATGCCGGCCGCGGCGACTATCGGAATGATCGCCTGCGCGACCGACCCTTCCGCGGGCCACATGCCCTGCGGCCGGCTGCCGAAGATGCGCGTGTGATAATCCACGGCCCGGCGAACTTGTGCGGCCGCGTCTTCGGCGTAACTTTCCAGATGGCGCGGCAAGTTGACGTTCGGCATGGCTTGCCGCGCGAGCTTTTTATCGACCAACAGCGGCAAGATCGGGTGATAAAACGGCGTGGTCGTCAATTCCACCTGTCCTCGCTCGGCCAATTTCCGGTGCAGTGGAATGATTTCTGCCAGCAGTTCCAGTTGCTTGTCGAGCAGCCACTGTTTTTCGTCCTCGCTAAAATGCTGGCGCTTGCGGCGAAACTCGGCCAGATCCGCGTGCAACTCGAACGCAATCGGGTGGAACCACGCCAGATTGCTCCAGCATTGCAGATCGAGAACGTCCTGCGTCGAAAAGCGCCGCGCGGCGCGCACGGCGCTGTCGACGTGCAGGCCACGCTGCTGATACAGCTCGTGATAGCGAGCGTGCGGCCGGATCATGTGCTCGGGGTTGGCCATGAAGAAGTTATCGAGCAGATAATAGCGGTCTGCTTCGTTCAGGCTGTCGGCCGGCAAGCGCGAAACGCGCAGATGCTCATCCTGCTGTTTCGATTCCGTGTAAGCCAGAATTTGCGCCACGAGGCTGGGCACGAGATTGATCGTGGCGTGCACCTCGGGCACTTCAACCAGGTGCATCGCCATGCCCCAATAGTCCTTGGTGCCGTGCAGCCGCACCCAAGGCATGGCGTTGTGGCCGGCCACGTCGTCGGGGTAATAAGGCTGATGCTGATGCCAGACGAAGGCGACGGATAACTCGTGCATGGCACTGCTCAAGCGGCGTTACGAGTGCTCAGAAAGCGCAAGGGGTTTCATGCCAGCTCGCCTGACTTCCCGACTTCCACGTGCCGATTGCTCACGATCCATGTTCTAGCGAACTCGGTTGCCAAGGCGGGCCGCCGGGTCGTCTGTGTCAGGCGCTGCCGGCGACCATGCTGCCGCGCGCCTGGTTCGCGGTCGTGCGGTACAGATCGGCATATTGCCGGGCGCTGATGGCCCACGACCAATCCTGGTGCATGCCGGTTTGCATGAGTTTTTTCCAGGTCTCCGGTTGCTTGTACGTGTTGCAAGCCCGTTGCAACGTTTCACTCAGGGCCAACGCGCTGTACTCGCCGAAGCTGAAGCCGTTGGCGGTGCCGGCGGCCAATGACTTGTCGTTCAAATCGGTGATCGTGTCGACCAGTCCGCCCGTGGCCCGCACCACCGGCACCGTGCCGTACTTGAGACTGTAAAGTTGATTCAGTCCGCAGGGCTCGTACCGGCTGGGCATCACGAACATATCGGCGCCGGCTTCGATGCGGTGCGCCAACAGGTCGGAAAACTCCAGGCGCGTGGCCACTTTCTGGGGAAAGCGCTGGGCAAGCATCGTGAATTGATCTTGATAGGTCGGATTGCCGGTACCCAGCACGACGAACTGCACCTCCTGCGATTGCACCCAGTCGCGCACCGTGGGTGCCAGCAAGTCGACGCCTTTTTGTTCCGCCAGCCGTCCGATGAAGGCCACCAGCGGAACTAAGGGCGCGACGGGCAACCCCAGGCTGCTTTGCAAAGCAGCTTTACAGGCCGGCTTGGCGACGCCGACCGTAGTGGGGTCGTAGTTTTCCGCCAGATGATCGTCGCTGGCCGGATCCCACTCGCGATAATCGACGCCGTTGACGATGCCCGAAAGGACCTCGCGACGATGTTGCAGCACGCCCTCCAAACCGCAACCCAACGGCGCGGATTGAATTTCTTCGGCATAACGTGGGCTGACGGTGTTCAGGCGGTCGGAAAAGATCATGCCGGTCTTGAGCAGATTCAGATTGCCGAAGAACTCCATCTGTTGCCAGTTGAAATACTTCCAATCCAGCCCGGTCAGCAGCATGTCCCAATGCCAAAACACGCCCTGGTAGGCCATGTTGTGGATCGTGAAGAGCGTGCCGATTCCTTCATAGCCGGGCAGCCCCCGATACTCGGTCTTCAGGTAGGCCGGCAGCAGTCCCGTCTGCCAATCGTTGGCGTGCAACACGTCGACGTGCAGGTCCAAGAGCCGGATGGCTTCCATCACCGCGCGGCAAAAGAAGACATACCGTTCGCAGTTGTCCTTATAATCCTGCCCGTTGTCTTGATAGAGCCCCGCGCGGTTGTAGTACTGTTCCTGAAGAACCAAATAGACCGGCACCGAACTGTTGGGCAAGTGGCTCTTCAACAGGCTGCCCGAGACGGTCTTGCCACCGATGGGTACTTCGAACCGGATGCCCGTGGGCTCGATCGGCATGCCGGCTTGGCGCATTTGGCGATACGCCGGCAGGATCAGGGTGGGCTCGTGCCCAAGTTTCGCCAACTCCAAAGGCAGCGCACCGCAGACGTCGGCCAAACCGCCTGTTTTGGCAAACGGAACCGCTTCGCTGGTGGCAATCAAGATCTTCACGCGTCAAACTCCTTAGCGGCGGCAAAATTCCGCAGTGTGCTGGGTCCGAAGCGGCTTGCCGTTACGCACCGTGCGATCCATCCCGCCGGCCAATTATACGTTTCGCAGCGCGCTTGCCGACGATACGCATGGCGCCAAGCTACCAAAAAGAGTCGGAAAATGAAACTACAAAGGGAGTTGCGCGCGCCGAAAGCCAGACTCGCGACACCTCAAGCGTAGCCCACAAAATGGGGCGATTTCCCCAGCGACTGCAAATCGGCTGCCCAAATCGCCGATCGGCCAAATGCCCCATTGGCTTCGGATGCAAAGGATGGCAGATCACAGTCGTTTTGGCCTGCCCGTCGCGCGCCAGCAGGATCATTGCCGCGCTAAATCTTCGAGAGATTCGCGCCCAACAGGCCAACTTCGATCCCATTATTTCTCAACACCGTGGTTGCCTTGCCGTTGATCGCCAGCAGCACGATCAAACCGATGCAAGGGATCAGGGCCAGAATCCCCAGCAGGACGCCCAGGCCGGTGCTATACACATGCGTCGCCAACAGGAAAATGAAGACCGTGCTGGCGACCCCGACAATGATCAGGCCTAAACTGAGAAGTATCCGCAACTCGGCGGACAACGCAAATTGGAGCCCAATGGCAAGAAGCTGAATCAGGATGCAGGTCAGAATTGCCTTTTGGTACTTGGCGACTTTACGCAGGTCTTCAATGTTTCCGCTGTTGATGCCCACGACGCGCGCGTCGGTGGCCGGCGATTGATAGGGGTTTTCTGTCATGTCGAAATCTCCTTGGGCTTCGCAAGACCTGAATTCAAAGCGACCTTACCCGATCCGCAAGCCGGCCCACGCCACTGGGGGGGCAAGTTCCCGACAATCTATTAGAGAGCGCAGGCTTGTGCAAGCCAGTAGCGGTGCGATTCTGTCCGGGCCTAACTGCTTTTCAGAAACGCTTCGATGCGATCGAAGCCGGCCCGCAAGGTGTCGAGGCTGGCGGC
>JBGQKM010000012.1:0-36664 GCA_041499515.1 Planctomycetia bacterium
CACGAACGCGAAAATAACGATCAGGCCTCGCAGGGTCCGCAGACCTTCGGCAGTGAAGGCTTCGCGCAGAAATGCGACGCCGCCGGGCGGAACGTGAACGAATTGGTAGCGACCCAACCAAAAACAGCAGGTAGCCAAGAACATGAAGATGCCCGGTACGCCAAACGCCCAGGAGGGGCCGTATTCGTCCAACAGGTACGGCGTCAGCATGGTGGAAAAAAACGAGCCGAAATTGATGGAGAAATAAAACCAGGAGAACACTTTCTCCAACAAGTGCTTGTTCTGCGAGCCGAACTGATCGCCCACGTTGGCCGACACGCAGGGCTTGATGCCGCCGGACCCAATGGCGATCAGTGCCAGGCCGGCGGCCATGCCCAGTCGAGTGTCATCGGCCGCCAGCGCCGCATGCCCCAGGCAATAGACGATCGACAGCGACATGATCGTGCGGTACTTGCCCAGCACGGCATCGGACAGCAGTGCGCCCAATACCGGAAAGAAGTACACGCTCGATAGGAACAAGTGGTACCAACCCTTGGCCTCCTCCTCGCCCATCACCGCCAGCGTGCCGCCCGCCCCCATCAAGTAGCGCGTCATGAAGACGACCAGGATGGCCCGCATCCCGTAGTAGCTGAAACGCTCGGCGGCCTCGTTGCCCACGATGTACGGAATGCCCCTGGGCATGGCGGTCGAGGGCAACGGCGCGGTGAGATATTTTGAGTTGGGCATCGGTCGAGCGGCCGGCGGAAAAACGGTGCAGCCTATGCTTATCGGTTGTCGCCGTCCAGCAGTCGGCCCAATCCGCCCAGGATCGAACCCTCTTCCTTGCCGCCCCGGCCGGTCTGGGGCGCGGCGGCCACGATGCGGCCGGCCAAGCGCGAGAAGGGCAGCGACTGGCACCATACGTCGCCGGGCCCGGTGAGCGTGGCCAAAAACAGGCCTTCGCCGCCGAAGAGCGTGTTCTTGACGCCACCGACCATTTCGATGTCGTAGGTGACGCTGGGTAGGATTGCCACCAGGCAGCCGGTATCGAGCCGCAGCGTTTCGCCCGGCTTGAGCGTGCGTCGCATCAGCATGCCACCGGCGTGTACCAGCGCGATGCCGTCGCCGGTGAGCCGCTGCATGATAAACCCTTCGCCGCCGAAGAGTCCGACGCCGAACCGTTTTTGAAAGGCGATGCCGATTTGCGTGCCCCGCGCGGCGCAAAGGAACGAATCGCGCTGGCAAATCAATTCGCCGCCGAGCTGATCCAAGTGCATCGGCAAAATCTTGCCGGGAAACGGCGAGGCGAACGCGACGACTTCGCGGCCGGTGGATGCCGCGTTGCTAAACGTGGTCATGAACAACGATTCGCCGGTAATCACGCGTTTGCCGGCGGCTGCCACCTTTCCCCAAAAGCTCCCCTGCGTGGCCGAAGGATCGCCAAACACGGAGTCCATTCGAATGGCGGAGGTCATGTACATCATGGCTCCGGCTTCGGCAATGACCATTTCACCCGGGTCGAGCGTGACTTCGACATATTGCATCTCGACGCCGAAGATTTCGTAGTCGATTTCGTCCGAGCGGCGTCCGCGCGGCAACGTGGGCGGCACCGCCGCGGCGTCGCGAGGCGTCGCAAGCGCCGGCACATGGCGCGCTTCGATCCAGTCGGCAATGCCGGGTCCATAAACCATGGTCCGCGGCCCTGCGATGCTCGGCAACGTTTGCCGCAATTCGTCGAGCGTCATCGGCCCGTGAGATTGTCCGTCCTTGCCGTAGTACCACCCGGTGCTTTCGGCCATGTTTACTGCTCCCTCTTCCGATAAGACCACTTTCGTGCATCAAGATACCACCTTGCGGCGCGGTCCACCATATTGGCCGAAGATTCGCGACAACCTTGGTATGCCGTTTCTGAGGATGGGGCGCAGCTTGACACCGCCCCCCCCAGGGCTATCATAGCAAGCTTACGGAAACGGTGAGCTGCACGCTGGAAATCCGTGCGGCGGTGGAATCTCGCGCACGCAAGTTTTACTGTGAGAGTCGCGTGGAGAAAGTGGCATAACGATCGGGCATGTGCCTTGGGCGACGTCTTGTCGATTCGGTCCGAGGTATCCAGCCGCGATTGACACAAGGAGTGCGTTTGATGGCCGTGCATCGGCGGTTGCAACTTTCCGAAGTCGGCGACGTGGCGGTGGTTCGTTTTGTCGACCGCAAAATCCTCGACGAAGCAAACATTCAGGAACTGGGACAGGAATTGTTCCAGTTGATCGAGGAAGAGGGCCGAAAGAATCTGCTACTCAATTTTTCTTCGGTCGAGTTTCTATCCAGCGCCGCGCTGGGTAAGCTCATCACGCTCGACAAAAAAGTCAAAGCCCATGGCGGAAAACTCAAGCTAAGCAACATCCGACCTGAAATCTATGAGGTCTTTGCGATCACGAAACTGAATAAACTGTTTGACATCAAAGACGACGAAGCGGACGCGCTGGCTGGCTTTTAGCTGCGCAAGAGGTTTCGCGCGGGGCTCCGGCAAGAAGGCGTTTCGTCCGTCTCGCCCGGGCTGGCGGCGCTGGCGTGGCCGGCTCTCGATGCCTTTCGCGTCGCACGAATATCGTGGGGCGTTCATGGGCGTTTGTGTGTGCACAATGAGCGGCCAGCGGCGACGGCCGGCTCACTGAGATTGCGGTGAGCCATGTCACAAAACTTTTCGGCCTGGACTTTCGAACGCGCGGTCCCAAGCGACCTCGATTCGGGACACCAGGTCCTCGACGAGTTGTTGAGCAAACTGCAGACCGAAAGCTGGAGTTCGCGCGACATGTTCGGAATCCGCCTGGCCCTCGAGGAAGCGGTCGTCAATGCGATCAAACATGGCAATTGCCTGGACTGCAACAAGCGGGTCCACGTCATTTGCCGGTCCACGGCCGACAAGATCTGGATCAGAATTAGCGACGAGGGTCGGGGGTTTAACCCCGACGAAGTGCCAGACTGCACCGATCCGGCGCATCTTAGTTCCCCGAATGGCCGCGGCATCATGCTGATGCGCAATTTCATGTCGCGCGTCGAATACAATCAGGCGGGCAATGTCGTGGAGATGGAGAAGCTGCGCTCAACCGGCAGCTAGCTTGCAGGTGACGTGGCGGACGTCGAATTGCCCTTGAACGCCTGGGCCGATTTGACTACAAGCCACCGCTTGTTTCTCTTCCCATCTTCCCTTCCCGGACGAAATCGTGTCCAGGAGCTTTCGAATGCGATGGCGCTGTTTCGTCGCAGCGATGCTAGGGTTGTGCGGTGCGCGTCAGGCCCTCGGCGCGGAGTTTCCCTACATGGCCTACGTCAATACGGCGGATGTTTATGTGCGCAGTGGACCGGGCCGCGACTACTATCCGACCGACAAACTGCAAAAGGGGGAGAAAGTCGAAGTTTATCGTCACGATCCGGGCGGATGGTACGCCATTCGTCCGCCCCGACAAAGCTTCAGCTGGGTCTCGTCGCGGCGGCTCGATCCGACCGAGGACGGCCTGGCGGTTGTCAATACCCAACGCACCGTAGCCCGCGTGGGAAGCGCGTTTAGCGACGTCCGCGACGTGATTCAGGTGCGGCTGGACAAGGGCGAAAAGGTAGGATTGATCGAGCCGCCTTCGGCGGAATCGCCTTGGCGCAAGATCGCGCCTCCTGCCGGCGAGTTTCGCTGGGTTTTCTCCAAGTATGTCGATCGAGACGTGCCTCCAGACGTCGCCGCGGATGAACGCGAGGCGTCCGCTGGACGCGAGCCAGACGTTCGATTGACCGGCGGCAGTGGCGAGCCGGAATCTGCCGGACAGGATGCCGCGAGTCACAAAACCAAAAGCGCGTTCCGTGGGAACGGCTCCAGCGAAACGGTTCTGCAACGAGAACTCGATCGCATCGACTTGGAACTATCGATCATGGTTGCCGAGGACATATCGACGTGGTCATTCGGCGAACTGCAACGGCGGTCCGAGAGTGTTTTGAACGAAGCCCAGACCCCGATCGAGCGTGGACGCGCGCGCGTAACGCTTGACAAACTGGCGCGATTCGACGATATCAAGCAGCGCCACCAGGCGGCCCGCCGTGGTCCAGACGAGGCCGATGGCCCAGGTGGTGCGCTGCCCGGTTCAGGGAACCGCCGCGTCGACGACCCGCGATTCGACGGCGTTGGGCGTCTTTCCCCGGTGGTTTCGCAGAAAACCGGCGGCCCGCAATATGCCCTGGTCGACTCGACCAACGCGGTAGTGTCCTTTGTCACGCCGGCGCCCGGCGTGAATCTTCGACCGTACGTCGACAAAGTCGTGGGCGTGAACGGCCAGCGTGGCTATATGACTGACTTACAGCGTCAGCACATCAACGTGCAGCGTGTCACGGTGCTCGACGTGCAACGTCGCTAGATCGCCGCAGCCGATCCTTCCTCGGGGCCTGTGCTCACTGTCGGCTGGAATGACCGCCGGTGAGACGTTCGCCCTGTTCTCGAATTCTCGGATCCGTGTCGTCCCGCGCCATCTGCGCCACGCGTTTCAGAATCGCCGGATCGCCGGTCGTGGCCATGACGGTCATCGCCGCCAGACGGACTTGCGGGTCTTCGTCGCGGCTGAGCCAGATCAGCCAGATCTCGGCGTCGATACCCGGCACGCGCGGCAGAATCTCGGCCACCTGCTGCCGCACGGCGGGATCCGGGGAGGTCATTTGTCTTGCCAGTTCGAGTTGTGTCGGGCCAAACCCGCGCCGCGTGAGTGTCGCGGCCGCTTGCCTGGCGACCTGCAAATCAGAATCGTGCAAGTCACGCATCAAGCGGACTGTGTCGCCATTGTCGTCACCGCCGTCGGGCAATTCAGCCGCGGTTCGTGTAATGATCGCGTCCGGCTGGCGCAGCGGTTTCGATGATCGATTGTCGGATGAGACGATCCCCCCCAGGTCCTGCAGCATGCTTTGCCGACCGGATGGGGATCGATTGCCAAGGTGAACGGATTCCGAGGGCAACGGTTGGGCGTGGGGACTCGGATGCAGCAGGCCGGGGGTCGGGTCTTCCTCGGACGGCGGCTGGCCCGTTTCCGGCGGCAGTCCGCCACCCGGCAGATTGAGTTGGAGTCCAAAGTTCGACACGTTGGGCCCGCTCGTAGCGGCGACCATGTCTTGGGCAAATTGAGTTTCCGGCGTTGCGCCGATGCGCTGGGGTTGATGATGAGCGACGTCGCGTGGCGACGGAGGCCGCCTGGCCCGAGCAGACGCGGTGCGAAGGACGTGGTCGCAGTCGGCCACCATCTGCGAACAGTCGCTGGCATGCGTTTGGACGCGCCACGAAAGCATGCGTAGCGCCAACTCGGCGGCAGCGGCACACCCCCGACCGTCATAATCGGAAACGTGCGTGCTCAGCGCGGCGGCCAGCACACCCATCTTTCTGGTGGCATCGTCCGGCGGAAGCTGTTCCCACGCGGTCAATTGATCGAGCAAGATGCGTTGGGCTGTGCCACAGATTGTATCTTGTTTCGAGGCTAGGGCTTGTGCCAGTCCGACCGGGCCTTGCTCCGGTTGCTCGGCCAGTTGTTGCAAATGCCGAAGGTCTGCAATCGATACCGTCCGACTGGCGCGGCCTGTCGGCGGGCCAAAATCGGAGATTCGCTGTGATAGCCACGCTATCAATCCAGCGGTCGCCAGGCTCGCCAGGAGCAGCGCTCGTGATCGACGATGCGACGAATGGTTTGCGCTGCGTGCCTTGAACATGTCCAGCCTTGAAAGATTTTTCGGGGCCGCATTGTCGTGTTTCTCGTTGAGAGCGACAAGGTCAGCGTTTCGTGAGAAATCGCCACCGAGTGGGACGAAAAGTCTGGCTCATCGTTGTATCAGCTAGCTGCCAGTGGAAATCGACCGCCCTCTGGCAGAATTTGGCTCTCCTCAGCTCCTTCCCCGAGCCGAAAAACTTCTAACGTCGGTACAACCGGCCAAAGCAGCCGCTAGCGTACTGCGAGCACGCGGAACGCCAACAGCGGCCACCGGGGGGATTGGGCTGAGGGGGAACTATGCCAAGGCGACCGGACCTGCAGCGCGCTGATGCGGGCTGTAGCTGGAGGGGATATTCATTGGCTGTGTGGCGAGGCGACTTAGGGCGTCCCCTCCGCTTGGCGATTGGCTTGGTGTTGCTTTGTTACGCGGGGTCCGCGATCGCGGCCAGTCCGACTCAAGCCACATCGAGCCGCGCTGCGCGCGACGAAGCGATTCGCTCGGTCCCGTTGGACAAGCTTTCGCCGGACGTCAAGGACAAAGTCGCCGCCACGCTTGCCGGCGCGAGCATCTACAGGCGTCTGCCGGTTCAGGTTACGGATTGCGATCCCGATCTCTACTTATTCTTGGTCCGTCATCCTGAAGTCGTCGTGAACATCTGGGAGGTCATGAAAATCAGCAACGTGGCGCTGAAGCGTACCGGCCCGGACACGTTTCGCGCCAGCGATGGCGCCGGAACGTTATGCAATGTCAAAGTTTGCTATGGCGACCATGAAACGCACGTGATCTACGCTGAAGGTTCGTACGAGGGCCCGTTGTTCAGCCGTCCCGTGCGAGCAAAATGCGTGTTGCTGCTCAAATCGGGCTACGTGCAGGAGACCAACGGGCGCTATTTCGTCACCAGCCGAATGGATACGTTCGTGCAGATCGAGCACGCTGGAGTGGAGTTGCTGGCCAAGACCCTGCAACTTCTGGTGCACCGGTCGGCCGATTACAATTTCGTGGAGACCGCCGGCTTCCTCGGCACGATTTCACGCACGGCGGAAGTCAATCCCAACGGTATGCAGCGGCTGGCCGGCAAGCTGGCGAATTTGGAACCGGAAGTTCGCGACCGCTTCATCGAACTCTCGCTCGAAGTCGGCAAGCGAGCACGCCAGCGCGAAACGGTGCAAGCCTCCGCCTTCGCGCCACTCAGCAAGGCCACGCAGTATCGGGTCTTGTCCGAGCGGCGATAAACGCCGCCTTGGCCCATTAGGTTGACTGCTGTCCGGTCGCGCTAGGATGCGCGGTGGCGGACCGACCTGCGCTGACTTTTTCTTGCGCCAATAGCTTGATCGCTTGCAAATCCAACTTGCCCGTACCCAGCAAGGGGATCTGCTCCACTTGAAAAAAGCTGTCAGGCGAGGGAATCCACAGACTCGGCAGTCCGGCCGCGGACAATCCTTTGACGATTTGATCGGGCGTCTTGGCACACGGCAGGTGGAATACGATCAGACGTTCGCCCTTTCGCTCGTCGGGCACCGCGGTGACCGCCACGGACACCTTGTCTTCGTCGTCCGAGACAAGCCGCTGCAGAAGGTCCTCCACGTGGATATGCGGCACCATTTCGCCACCAATTTTCGAAAAACGGCTCACACGGCCCGTGATGGATATAAACCCGTCAGCGTCGAGCTTGGCCATGTCGCCGGTGATGTACCAGCCGTCGCGCATGACCTTTGCCGTTTGCTCGGGCATCTTGAAGTATCCCTGCATCACGTTGGGGCCCTTGATGAGCAGCATCCCCGACTGGCCGATACCCAGGTCCTGCCCCGTGTCAAGATCGATGACTTTAGCCCTGATGCCGGGAAAGGGCTTTCCGACAGTTCCGACTCGAGCCATTTCCGTCGACCCGCCCGGTGTCCGCTTGGGCGGAACATTGACTGAAACCGCCGGTGATAGTTCGGTCGTGCCGTAACCCTCCATGGGGCGAACGCCGAACTTGTCTTCGAAGGCGTGGAGCAAATCGTTCGGAAGCTTTTCGGCTCCCGTCACGATAAGTTCCAGGCTTGCAAACTCCTCCGGCGTGCAACGCCGCAGATAGGAACGCAAGAACGTGGGCGTCGACACCAATATCGTGATCCGATGATCGTGACAAAGTTTGCCGATCACCTTGGCATCCAGGGGGCTGAAATGATAGGCCCCTTTGACCTCCAATCCCAAAACCGACCACAACGCGATCGTGAATCCCATCGAATGAAACAGCGGTAGAATTCCGCACACGACATCGCGCGCGCTGAGTTGTAATCTGTCCTCGATGGCCGCGACATTGGTGCCGATGTTGTTGTACGTCAGCATTACGCCCTTGGGCTTGCCGGTCGAACCCGACGTGTAGATGATCGTGAAAAGGTCGTCGAGCTTGATCTTGTGAAGTCCCAGCCAACGCTCCAGCAAAACCGACGGAAGCAGATAGGTATCCAGCGCGGCGACCAGCTTGTCGGAGAGCGTCACTTGTTCGCGAAAATCTTCCAGGTAGACCAACTCGGCATTCAGTTTAAAGTCGAACCTCTCCATGAATTTGCGGCTGGTCAGTACATGACGAATGCCGCACTGTGCGATGCAGTAGTTGAGGATTTCGGAAGACACCGTATAGTTGAGGTTCACGGCCACGCGCCGGCAAAGTGTTACGGCGGCATTAGCCAAAACGCCTCCGGCCGAAGGCGGTATCAACAGGCCCACGAATTGCTCGTCGCCTTGCAGCACGTTGCGCAACAGCAGCCTGCGAAAGATCAGTGTACGCATCAGCAGGCTGCCGCCGGTCATTTCCACGCCGGTCGAGTCGGCGATTCTTTTGACAAATAGCGTCTTGCGGCACTTACGCAGGAATGCCCGCGGCAATTGGATCGTGCGTGCTGGTTGATTCATCGGTCTGTTTGCCCGGCAGAAGCCGGTTTTGCTTTAAGGTACTGTCACCGAACGCCGCGCCCATCTGCGACTCTTGGCCCTTGAGTAAACATACTGACTCGAGGTCCATTCAGGTAGCCCGACATTGAACCCGATCTTGCAAGTCCCGGCGGCCACCGACCGGGCATCGGCAGGCCAGAAATGGCGTGCCAAATTGTCCGCACAAGGCAGTCAGGTTGGCTCATCCAATACCGGGTTGTGCAGAGCCCCGATTCTTTCGATTTCAACCGTGATTTGATCCCCCGATTTGAGCCACACCGGTGGTTTGCGGGCCATTCCCACGCCGTGTGGCGTCCCGGTCAGGATTACCGTGCCCGGCAACAGTGTGGTGCTGCCGCTGAGAAACTCGACCAGTGACGGGACGTCAAAGATCATGTCGTCGGTGTTCCAGTCCTGCATCACTTCGCCATTGAGAACCGTCTTGATCTTCAGCGAGTTCGGGTTCGTGATCTCATCGGGGGTAACCAGGCAGGGCCCCAGCGGGCAAAACGTGTCGAATGTTTTTCCACGGCACCATTGACTGCCCCCCATCTCTTTCTGCCAATCGCGCGCACTGATGTCATTGGCGCACGTATAGCCCAAAACGTAGTCGATTGCCTCGCCGCGCGAGACGTTCTTGCAACGCTTGCCGATCACCACCGCCAACTCGCACTCGTAATCGACTTCGGCGCTCCTCAGGTGCCGGGGCAGCAAAATCGGGTCGCCCGGGTTTTGCACGGCACTGACGGTTTTCATGAACAGCACCGGCCACTTGGGAATCGGCGCGTTTCCCTCGGCCGCGTGGCGCCGGTAATTCAATCCAATGCACAAGATGCCCGTGGGCACGATCGGCGCGAGCAATTTACGCACGTCGGCCGCCCGATCCGTCAATTGATGACGGCCAAAAATATCGCCGGCGATTTCACGGGCCGTGCCATCGGGCTGTTGAGCCGCAAACTTGATCTGCTCGCTTGCGTCCTGATAACGGATGATTTTCATCGTCGAAACACCTGCGCTTTTTCGAGAAATGGAGCCGCTCTGCCATAGGCTCCGTCAGGCGATGATCTGCGGGACGACGTCGCCATAAACGTCGGTCAGGCGATAGTCGCGCCCGCTGTAGCGATACGTCAAGCGCTCGTGGTTCAAGCCCATCAAGTGCAGGATCGTGGCGTGCAGGTCGTGTACGTGGACTTTATCCTGAATGGCGTGCCAGCCGAAATCATCGGTGGCGCCATGGATCATGCCACCTTTGATGCCCCCGCCGGCCAGCCACATCGTAAAGCCGAACGGATGATGTTCGCGGCCATCGGCTCCTTCGGCCGTGGGGGTGCGGCCGAACTCCCCGCCCCAAACCACCAGCGTGTCTTCCAGCAAGCCGCGCATTTTAAGATCTTTCAGCAACCCGGCAATCGGCAGATCGGTCGCCGCCGTGTTGTCGATCAGGCCTTGCTTCAGCCCGCTGTGTTGATCCCACAACTGACAAGCCGACGCCTTTGAGGAACGTGTGTGAAATAATTGCACGAATCGCACGCCCCGCTCCACCAGTCGCCGAGCCAGGAGACACTGCTTGCCGAAAATCTCCGTCACGGGGTCGTCGACGCCGTAGAGGTGTTTGGTGGTCTGGCTTTCGGCATTGATGTTGAACGCCTCGGGGGCTTCGGCCTGCATGCGGAAAGCCAACTCGAACGAAGCGATGCGCGCGCTCAATTCGCTTTCCTCGGGATGCTGTTGGCGGTGTACTTCATTGAGTCGTTTGACCAGATCAAGTTGTTCGCGCTGCGTGGCCGGCGAAAACCGGGCGTTCTGCAAATTGCCGATCGGATTGTCGACGTCCGAGACGTACGTCCCTTGATAGGATGCCGGCAGAAAACTGGAACCCCACAGCGGAGCACCCTGCGCCGGCTGATTGGGACTGACGGCCACGAAGCCCGGCAAGTCCTGGTTCTCGCTCCCCAAACCGTACAGCATCCATGCGCCCATGCTGGGCCGGCAGAATGCCTGTTCGCCGGTGCAAATCTGCAAGCACGCGCCGTTGTGGTTGATGTTGTCGGCGACCATCGAGCGAATCACGCAAATGTCGTCGATCTGGCCGGCAACGTGTGGAAACAATTCGCTCACGTCGATTCCGGCCCGCCCGTATTTCTGGAACTTGAAGGGCGATCCCAACAGATTGCCGGTCTTGGTGCGCATCAACTTTGGTTTTTCGAACGGCAGCGGCTTGCCGTTATCCTCTGCCAGTCGCGGCTTGGGGTCGAACAGGTCGACGTGCGATGGTCCGCCGGCCATGAACAGAAAAATAACGCGCTTGGCCTTCGCCGCGTGGTGTGGCGGCTTGACTGCCAAGGGATTGAAAACCGGATTCAACAAGCCGGCTGTCCCGGGACTGGTCGCTTCCGCCGCCGAGACATTGTCCGAGAGCATGCCGGCCAGCGCGAGCATGCCAAAGCCGCTGGTGCAGTCTTCCAACATGCGACGGCGGGTGACTAACGTCGGTCCGGCCGCGGTCCGAATTGGGTTCCGTTCCATACTATGGTCCCTAACGAATCCTCTGGCGGCAATCAGCCGCCATTCTAGTCTCTATTCGACATAAATAAACTCGTTGGCACATAGCAACGCCTGACAATACTCCTCCCAAGCCGTCGTGCTGGGGACATCGCCACCGGCTTTCTGTCGCGCCGCGTTGAGAAATTGCAGGCCCAACTCGATTTCGTCGGGGGTTGCCGGCCGGTCGTACAGCGACTGATACCCTCAGACAATTCGCTCGCTGTCCGACTTGCCCCCGGCGGTAAAAGCTCGCTCCACGATCGCAGGAATTTGAGCCAACGCGAAGGGATTGTTCAGCAAAAACAACGCTTGCGGGGCCACGGTCGAAATGGTTCGCTGATCGACGATGTTCTCGGGGTCAGCCGTATCGAACAAGAAGGGAAACCCTGCCTTGTCGGAGCAAACGGTCATCAAATACATAGTCCGCCGTGGGCTGGCCAGGTCACGGGTCGGCCGGCCGCCGAAAGTGCGGTCCAGTTTTCCCGAAATAAACAGCAAACTGTCGCGAATCGCCTCGGCCTCCAATCGCCGCATGTTCATCCGGCCAAAGAGCAGATTTCCTGGATCGGCCTTTTGGGCCTCAGGCGTGCCGCGGCTCGATTGTCGATACGTTGCCGAGAGCATGATCAAGCGGTGCAGGGCTTTCACCGACCAGCCCGACTCGATGAATGCGTGCGCTAAGTAATCGAGCAATTCAGGATGCGTGGGCGGTTGGCCGAGCTTGCCGTAATTGCCCGGCGTGCGCACGATGCCTTCGCCAAAATGATGCTGCCAAATGCGATTCACCATCACCCGGGCCGTCAGCGGGTTGTCCGCCTGTGCGATCCATTGGG
Source organism: Planctomycetia bacterium (assembly GCA_041499515.1). GTDB lineage: Bacteria > Planctomycetota > Planctomycetia > Pirellulales > PALSA-1355 > PALSA-1355. The sequence continues at coordinate 12,000 of JBGQKM010000012.1, forward strand.
CCAGCTGCAATCGGCCGCTGCCGTGTTTGATCGGGGGTTGACGGTCGCCAGCCAGAATACTGGGGAACCGTCGGGGCACGACTTCGCCCAGCCGGTCGTAACGGCCGCGGATGTGGATGGCTACATCATTGAAGCCGGCATATTTAGTGCCGGGCACTCCGCCATCGCTGGCCGCCATCGCGTAAGAGATCGGCGGCGGCATGTTTTTCTTCAACGCATCAAGCTCGACGGACATAGTTTGCAACTTTTCGCGAGCCTCGGGCGGCAGCAACTGTTCGTCGCGATTCTTGACGCGGAAGGGACCCTGGTCGGACACCAGCTCCTGGTACAGTCGCACAATCGGAGTAGTCCGCGGGGCCTGCTGGCCGTCGGCGACCATGGGCGGCGCCGGTTATCGAGCGGTCTCGTTCAATGCGTTTTGCACCTCGGTGGCGACGCGTTCCAGGTCGCTGCATGTGGCCGATCCGGCGTCAACGCCCGCGGCCGCCCGAAACCAGCCGGCCCATGCCGAGTCGGGCCCGCTATCGGTCCGCCGGGGGCTGTGCGACGGATCGAGATCCAGAAACTGCCAGGTGTCGCCGTTGCCAAAGCGATCACGGTGCGGATTGCCGTGGCCGCCGTCCAACACGTCGGGCACGATGTCGCGCGTGAGGTCCCAAAGCCGCTTTTCTCCATCCTGCTCGGCAATTTGCAACTCGACGGTCGTCAAATCGCATGAATACTCCCCCTTGGGAAGTACGATCAACTGCAACAAATCGCCGGTTTGGACGGCGATCGAGTTCAAGCGATCGGCATTCTGGCCTTCACTGATCGGCTGTCCACCGCCGTTGGCGATCGAACCGCTGGCCAGCCCGGCGGCGAGGCGCGGAGTGCGATGCTCGATCGTCCAGTCGACGCCATTGCCGCAAGCTGCATGGGCGTCGATCACTTTTCCAGTCATTCGCACCGTGCCGGTCATCGGGCTGCGCCACGCAATTGCGACCCCCGCGGCCGGCCCCGGATGTACCGCGACTGAGTGCGGCGGCATCGTGCCCGGCACGTTGACCGGCAGATCGTTCGTGTTAACCAGCAACAACGGTGGCGACGTGTCCCCTTTCCAGCCGTGCACTCCCGGGGCTCCTTCGTCGCGGACCGGATGGGCCATCAACCGGCTTTCGCCGCTCTGGAGTCCCAGATAGTCAAGCCATTGCAACAGCGTATCGCCGCGCAAATGCCGTTCGTCGTCGAACTGCGACGGTGTTTGCGCCGCCTTGTCCTGCGTGCGGTGTCGATAGTTCCACGCGGAGAGCAGATACTGGCTCGTCTCGCCTACAAAACTCCGGGCCAACACGGAAAACTGCTCGTCGCTGAATTGCTTGATTTGTTTCTCCAGTTCGCCCGTGCGCGCCAAGTGCTGGTTGTATTGTTCGATCACCGATTGTGGCGCCAGCGGCACTTTGTTGTAAGGCGCCGAGATTTGTGGCACGGCGATTTGCGTGCTGAAAAAAATACCGGCCAGCGCGTAGTAGTCGGCCGTGGAAATGGGATTGAATTTGTGGTCGTGGCAGCGAGCACAGCCGATCGTCAGCCCCAGCATCGCGCGGGAAACCACGTTGATCTGGTCGTCGACCATGTCGGTGTACATTTTTTGCGTGTCCGCGTCGCCCGGACCCCAGGGCCCGATCGTGAGCATGCCCGTGGCAACGATCCCCTCGGCATTGACCGCGTCCGGCTCGCGGGCCGGGATCAGGTCGCCTGCGATTTGATCGATGACGAACTGGTTGTAGGGCAGATCGCGGTTGAACGCGGCCACGACCCAGTCCCGATAGCGGTATGATTCGACGATGTCGTAGGGCTGGCCAATATCGCGCAAATCCTTCGAGTCGGCGTAGCGCACCACGTCGAGCCAATGTCGTCCCCATCGCTCGCCATAGGCGGGCGAAGCCAACAGCCGGTCTACGACCCGGGCAAAAGCGTCGGGCGAGGCATCGGCCAAAAACGCGTCGATTCACCCGGCGTGGGCGGAAGGCCCGTCAGATCGAACGTCGCGCGACGAATCAGAGCCCGTTTTTCCGTCGCCCCGGCCGGCGATAGCCCCCGTGCTTCCAAACGGGCCAGAATAAAGCGATCAATCGGCGAGAGAGGCCACGCGGTGTCCTTCACCGCAGGTGGCGGTGAGGCGCGGACCGGCTGAAAGGACCAGAATTTCCGCTGCTCTTCGGTGATTGGATAGATGGCGGTGGGCGGAGGGCCCGGGGCCGGTTTTTCGGCCGCTTCGGGCCAGGGGAGCCCCAGAGCCACCCATTTCGAAATCAATTCGATTTGTTGGTCGTTCAGTTTTGCGTCCGGCGGCATCTGCAACGTATCGCGATACTCGACCGCCTGAACGATCAGGCTCTCTGTGGGTTTGCCAGGCACGACCGCCGGGCCGGTGTCGCCGCCGAACAACACCGCCGTGCGGCTCGTGAGTTTGAGGCCCCCTTTGGGCTTATCGATGTCGCCATGGCATTTGTGACAACGCTCGATCAGCAGGGGCCGGATTTGGTTCTCGAAAAACGCCAGGGCCTGCGGATCGAACGGATCCGCCGCGACAACGGCATTGCCGGCCAACGCCAACAGCAGCGAACTCACGAGCACCTTGGGAGAGAGCATGGCGGTCGAGTCTGGGGCTCATTGGAGGGAACGGCGAAGGCTGGGACAATTATCGTACCAACGCCCGCGCCTTGCAAGCTTGGCCTTGGGAGGCAGGCAGTCAAACCGTGTCGAAAATATTGTTGCGGCAAGAACATCGCTTGCTTGCGAACGTGGCTGGCGACCATTAGATTGGTAAGACTATTTTGGAAAACCTTATCGCGAAGCATACTGTGGCCGCGATCGTTCGCTGCCCAGAGGCGGTTGGGGCTCCGACTTTTTGCGGCTGTTCTGGCAATTCAAACGAGGCGGCGGGCAGTTCGCATGAGCTTACGCGCACGAGCGACACCGAATCGTGGATTCGCTGCGTTGCATAAGTGGCCGGGCGTGCGCGACTGACTGAAACACGCGGCACTTTGGACCTATGTTCGCCGATTCGACACCCAAACCCGATCCGAGTGCCAGGGTTGCTGGCGGTCTGCTTGCGCCGTGGCACGTGGGGCAGTTACCCCCGGCGCCGGCGCCCGGCTGGCGTTTGTGGATTGGGCTGTTAGGGCCCGGCGTGGTGCTGGCCGGCACGTCGATCGGTTCGGGCGAGTGGCTGTTTGGTCCGGCGGTAAGCGCGCAGTACGGCGGCACGTTGCTGTGGCTGGCGTCGCTGAGCATCATTTTGCAAGTGTTTTGCAATTTGATGATGATGCGCTACACGCTTTATTGCGGCGAGCCGATTATCGTCGGTGGCTTGCGCACATGGCCGGGGCCGGGGTTTTGGATCGCCGGCTACGCGATCTTGGACATCGCTTCGATTTGGCCGTACAACGCGTCGAATGCCGCGGTTCCGTTGGCAGCGGCCATCCTGGGCCATTTGCCCGGCGAGAGCACGCTGCGCATCGCCGGCCACCTCATGTCCGAAACACAGCTTGTTCGCGCCCTGGGCTTCGCGATCTTCATTTTGGCGTTCGTGCCGTTGATCTTCGGCGGCACGGTGTATCGCATGCTGGAGAAGATCATGAGTCTGAAGCTCGTGTTGGTATTGGGGTATCTGACATTTATGGCCCTCTTCATGGTCTCGCCCCGCGTCGGCTGGGAGGTGGTCACCGGCTTTTTTCGCTTTGGCAATTACCCACAACGGGCCGACACTATCCTGGTCGATCGGCATTTTGCCTTGATGGTCGAGGAGGGAAACACGACGTACTTGATCAAGGGAACGCGCGAGCCCACGGGCACGATCATCGGCGATTTTCAGGTTAACGGCGAAGCGAAAAAAAAGGACCTAAGCGAAGAGCTCAAAGCCAAACGCGATGCCTTGACGGCCCGCGCCGAAGGCATGCTGCGATCTGGAGAATTCTTTTTCGAGACGCGCACGGAAGCCGGCGCGACGCTCTCGGCGCACGGCACGGCCGACGATGGCTGGCATCCGGCCGAGTTCACGGTAACCACGCCGGAGGGAAAAAAACACGAGTACCAGAAATTGGACGACGTGCCCAAGGAGTATCGATCCACGCTCTCGGAGCTCATCATACACGAGGGCGTCGAGCATAAGAGTTTATGGGCCTATTTTCGTCAGCACGGCGAGTTGCCGCACTTGGATTGGTTCACGCTGGTCGCTTTCGCCGCCATCGCCGGATCGGGCGGCCTGGCCAACACGCTTTTTTCCAATTACACCCGCGATAAAGGCTGGGGAATGGGCGCACGCGTCGGCGCGATTCCCAGCGCGATCGGCGGGCTGCCGATTTCACTATCTCACGTCGGCGAAGTCTTTCCGATGGATGCGGAGAACCTGCGGAAGTGGAAGGGATGGATTCGACACATTGTCCGCGACCAGACGGCGATTTGGATGGCCGCTTCGTTCATCGGTATGGCCCTGCCGTGCATGCTGTCGCTGCAATTCATTCGCAACGCCACCGTGGCCGGCGATCGTGTGGCGGCCATGACGGCCGAGGGGATCGCGATGCGCTATCCGGAATACGGCGGATTGTTTTGGACGCTGACGCTATTGTGCGGCTTTCTCGTATTGGCCCCCGGACAAATCAGCGTTGGCGACCAGATCGCCCGCCGCTGGACCGACATCATATGGACCGCCAGCAGCCGGATTCAGCGCATGGGCGGCACGCATGTAAAATATGTCTACTACAGCATCCTGGTCCTGTATGCTTTTTGGGGGCTGTTCGTGTTGTGGCGACTGCCGGCGTTGGACATCGCCAAGGTCGGCGCCGTACTAGGAAATGTCGCGCTAGGCTTTTCGGCCTTGCACTCGCTGTATACCAACCGCGTGCTGTTGCCCAAGCAACTTCAGCCGCATTGGTTTCTGCAAATAGGAGTCGTGCTCTGCGGCATCTTCTTCATCGGAATTAGCTTCGTCGTGGTCGCCGATATCCTGAATACCATCGTTTCCTGAGAACTGCGCATGAGCACCACCATCGATCGCCCGGCCAGCGGAACGCCCGGTGAACCCGCCCTCGATAACCGCACGATGCTTCGGTTATATGAGCAAATGATGCTCATTCGCCGGTTCGAGTTGACCGCACAGGACGTATATCGCAAGGGCGAAATGCCGGGCTTCATTCACCTCTACGTTGGCGAAGAAGCCACGGCCGTGGGGGTCTGCGCGCATCTGCGACGCGACGATTGGATCACCAGCACGCATCGCGGACATGGCCATGCGCTGGCCAAAGGCGTGCCGCCGAAAGAGGTCTTGGCCGAATTGTACGGAAAGGCCGGCGGTTGTTGTGGAGGACGCGGCGGAAGCATGCACCTCTACAAGCTCGACGTCGGCCTGTTCGGCACCAATGGCTTTGTCGGCGGCGGGTTGCAGGCCACGGTCGGGCTGGGCCTCAGTGCTCGCACGCGCGGGACCGACCAGGTCGCCGTGGCTTTCTTTGGAGACGGAGCCGTCAATCACGGAGCATTTCACGAATCGCTGAATTTTGCCGGCGTACAAACGTTGCCCGTCGTTTTCGTTTGCGAGAACAACCAATACGCCACCGCCACGCCGCTGACGATGGCCACGCTCAATCGCGAAATTGCCACGAAAGCTGCCGCGTATGGCATTCCAGGCATCGCCGTCGATGGCAACGACGTGCTGGCCGTCTACGAAGTGACACGCAAGGCGGTAGAGCGGGCCCGCTCCGGGAACGGACCGACGCTGATCGAGTGTAAGACCTATCGCGTTGTCGGCCATCACGAAGGCGATCCGCTCACGGGCACCTATCGCAACCAAGAGGAGCTCGACTATTGGAAGGCCCGTTGCCCGATCGCGACATTTCGCCAAAAGCTGCTCGCCGCAGGCCGCGTCACGCTCCAACAATTCGACGCCATCGATCGCGAGGTCGAAGCGAGCATCGTCGAGGCCGTCGAGTTTTCGCGCCAATCGCCGGCTCCGAATCCCGCGCAGGCCAACGACCACGTTTGGGCCACGCCGCTACATCCACCCAGCGAACCGGCGCCGGCCGCCGCCGAGACGAAGATTCAAACCTGGCTGGAAGCGGTGCGCGACGGCCTGGCCGAAGAAATGCGCCGCGACAAACACATTCTGTATCTCGGCGAGGGCACAGGCGAGCGCGGCGGCACGTTTGGCCACACCAAGGGTCTCTGGCAAGAATTCGGCCCTCAGCGGATGATTGATACCCCGATTTGCGAGTTGGGGTTTACCGGGGCAGCCGCGGGCGCGTCGGCCAGCGGATGTCGAACCGTAGCCGACGTGATGTTCGCCGACTTCATGTTCGAGGCCGCCTCGCAACTCATCGAACAAGCGGCCAAGCTCCGCTACATGAGCAACGGCCAAAACACCGTGCCAATGGTCGTGCGGGCCGCGTGGGGCACGATCAAGAACACCGGTCCACACCACAGCGGCAGTTACCACCCGATTTGGGCCCATTGTCCGGGTCTGATCGTCGTGATCCCGTCCAATCCGGCCGATGCCAAGGGCTTGATCAAAACGGCTCTTCGCGCGCACGACCCAGTGATCTTTTTGGAACCCAAGGCCCTCTTTCCGACCAAGGGACCCGTGCCAGTTGGTGAACATCTGGTGCCGTTCGGCGTGGCCAACATCGTGCGCTCGGGAACCGATCTGACGATCGTCTCGTGCGGATCGCCCATCCATCGCTGTCTTGATGCCGCGGAGCAGCTCCAAGAGCAGAGGATTTCCTGTGAGATCGTTGATCTGCGGACGATCGTGCCGCTGGATGTCGACGCGATCGTCGCCAGTGTCACCAAGACGCGCCATTTGCTGGTGGTTGACGAAGCATTTGCGATGTGCGGCATCGGAGGGGAAATTGCCGCGGTCCTCATGGAACATGCCTTCGATGAACTCGATGCCCCGATGGGCCGGCTGCACACCGATCCGGTGGGTCATCCGTTCAGTCCAGCGCACGAGGACGCGGTGATCGTCTCGGTCGATCGCATTATTTCGGCCGCCAAGGCCGTCATGGCCGGCAAACCGGAGATTCCGCGTCGATTGCGGGCCAATACGCGATCCGGACCGGCCACCGCGCCGGCAAGTCGTTCCCCGGTCGCCGCGGCCATTAAGTCCACGCCGCAGACTGCGGCCGCGAACCTAGCCGCCGGCGTGCCGCTAATCATGCCGAATCAAGACCTGACGATCACGGAGGCCCGAGTGATCCGATGGCTCAAGCAAGTAGGCGATCGGGTAGCAAAAGACGAACCGGTTGTGGAGATGGAGACCGAAAAGGCGGTGATGACCATCGATTCGCCCGTCGATGGACGCTTGGCGGAGATTGTCGCTCCACCGGACGCTGTGGTCTTGCTTGGACAGCAACTCGGAGTGATTCGGGCCGAAGGAACTTAGATGCCGGTCGATCCGGCATTCGCATACGTGCACTGCCAGAAACAATCGGCTTTACTGCTCCCTAATCCATCATAGGTCACCGCGCGTACATTTCGTCCCGATTTGGCGCACGTGCGGGAGCGAACCTGAGCCCTTCATGAAGTCCGATCAAATTCGCGCCGCAATCGACGACGTGCTTCAGCGAGGATCGTTCTTCGTCGCCGCGCTGGCAAAACTGCGCATCGAACACGTCGATCGCGTCGCGCTGCCCTGGGAAGTGTTTCGCGGACATTTGCTCGATCCGTCACATGCTCGAAGCGTCGCGCATTTCGAGGTCTGGAATGTTTTTCTGGATCAAGTTGCAGCGCCGGCCGCAGCCCCGCTGATTTCCATCAAGTTGCAAAGCGAGACTTGCCAAGTCCACGTGACGCGTCAGATTCTCACGTACGGCTTTGAGGCGTACGAAGACCCGCCAGGCGTATTCCTCAGCCGGCCGGTGCACAAATGGGTCGCCGAGTTGGTGGGTACGATCGATCTGAGGTGGTTTCACGAGGACGAGGCCGCACTGAGGCCCGAGCTGGCCACGTATGTGTTTTTGGCAGTGATTGGCGCCAACCGGCTGCCGATTACTTCGATTGAATCGCCACTTCCGGCCTTTTCGCTTGGGCAGTTTTCTTATCTGCCACGCCTGCAGGGATCAACGGGGCCATGGACCGATCCGGTAGCGTTCCTGTCGGCGGCTCTCGACGACCAACGGCCCCTGGTCGAACAGGCGAAGGCGTTGGAAACGGCGCTACGCGCCGCCACGACCGACCGGTTGCCGGCGCTGGTCGCCGCGCTAGAGCGGCACAGGGTCCGACGTCAATCGGGTTTCGACGGGTTGACGGATCTGTTTCGTGCAGTCTTCAACAACGTTGCACTTTCACCATACACGGAATTTGCGGGCCGAATGTTGGCAGTGTTGTCAGAGCTGGCGTCGCCCGAGCGGCTTGGCGCCGCGGAGGTCGCCGATGTCTTGAGCTTCATGTTGCGACACTTGTGCCGACACCTGACGGCGTTCGATTTGACCTTATTTCACAATTCTGGCGCGAACTATCCCGACGCGTTGTTTTTGGATGCACTTTTGAAGGCCTATCTGCGATCGATTGAATCCAACGCAGAGCTTTGGCTGGTCCAGACGGATGACACCGTGGCGATTGTCCGCTCCAAGCGTTGCCGGCGGCGGGCGTTGCGCCAAGCTTGTCTGCTGCGCCAGAAATACGAGGGCCATCGCGTGCCCGATGCTCCCACATCTCTTGGCGAAAACCTGCGCGTGTTGCCGGCGCCGTTTGCACGCGTTCCGGAAGAGCAAATCGCGCAAGTGGCCAAACGCCATCGGATACTTTTTCAAGGCGACCCGTTGGACAGCGTTTTGACCGAAGCGGGTCGACGCGCGCTGGACCAGAGCGTTGCCGACTTGCAATGCGTCGGAGAGCTTCGTGAACTGGGCCTGGCCCAATTCTTGGACCGCCCCTTGGGTATCTTCAAAGAGCCGGGCGAAGTCGATCAAACTCCGCTTTTGTCCTACGAGGCGTTTAGCCGCTCGATCGCCCAGCAACGGCTGGCTCGCATGCGGGCTGCAGGCTGGATCTCGACAGAACGACATGACGACTATTTGGCCGCATTGAGGGCGTTGCCGGTCTCGGGCGTCGCAGCCGCCGACGTTATGGCCAGGGAGAGGCCCGGTGTGGTATCCTTGGCCGATGCCCGGAAGGTCGCGGGCGATTTTGTTTTCTTGCGCACGACGCGCGGGTCGCTGGCCGACCTTCTGTTGCGCTACGATTTGCAGCCTCTGGAGCGCGCGTCGCCGGAAACCGCCAAGTGGCTTAACTCCACTGAGCCAATCTTGCTGGTCCAGCATGTGCCGCCCGGCGCACCGCCGACGCCGGCCACGCTAAGGCTTTACTCTCAGCAGGCTATTCTGCGATTGGAACTCGGATTTGTCCTGGGACCGGATACAATCGCGCATTATCTGGAACGCGCCGGTGTGGAGCTTGCGACCCGCTTGCAAGTGTTACACGCGTGGGACGCGGGCGGTGGCAATGACCGCGATTTGCGAGATCCGCCGGTATGGCTTGAACCACGTTGACGAATGAAACCTTCCATCACGTCGGAACGCAAGCGGAATCAACTCGATTGGGCAATTGTGAACTTTTGGAGGTCTGTGGTGGTTCATCGATTCTGTTTGATCGCGGGTGTTTTGTTCTGCGTGACGGCCCAGGCGGTCGCCGCGCCCAAGAACGTCGTGTTGGTGGTTGCCGACGATTTGGGACTCGACCTGGGATGTTACGGAAACTCCGTGGTCAAGACGCCCAATTTGGACCGGATCGCGGCCGACGGCACACTCTTTACGCACGCGTTTTGCACGACCGCCAGTTGCAGCCCAAGCCGTTCGGTCATTCTCAGCGGGATGTTCAACCACTCCAACGGCCAATACGGGCTGGAACACGGCGTGCATCACTTCAGCACGTTCGGCAAGCTGACCACGCTTAGCGCTCGACTGAGCGCCGCGCGATATCGTACCGCACGCATCGGAAAATTCCATGTCGCGCCCCAAGAGGCGTATCCGTTCGATCAGGCCCTCGAAGGCAACGCGCGCAACGGCGTGCAAATGGCCGAACACTGTCGCGGTTTTGTCTCGGTCGACAATTCGCGGCCGTTCTTTCTGTATTTTTGCACGACGGACCCGCACCGTAGCGGCCGCGTCGGCGATGGACCCTACAAGCCCAACCTGTTCGGCAACGAGGGCCAGTACGCGGGCGTGACCGAAGAGCATTTCGATCCGAAGGACGTGCTCGTGCCCCCCTTCTTGCCGGATACGCCGACTTGTCGGGCTGAATTGGCGCAATACTACCGATCGATCTCGCGCGTGGACCAGGGAGTCGGTCGGTTGGTGGAGGTATTAAAGAACGCCGGACATTGGGACGACACGTTGTTCGTTTTCATCTCGGATAACGGCATCCCGTTTCCCGGGGCCAAAACAACTGCCTACGACGCCGGCTTGCGGCTGCCGTGCTTGATTCGCAATCCGTACGTCAAACGGCGGGCGATCTGCTCTCAGGCCCTGGTGTCGTGGGTCGACATCGCTCCGACGATTCTCGAATTCGCCGGCCTGCCGTCGACCGCTCCGGCGCTTGCCGGCCGCTCGCTGGCGGCGATTTTGGATCAGGAGCACCCAGCGGGTTGGGACGAAGTCTACGCCTCGCACACGTTGCATGAAGTCACGATGTACTACCCGATGCGCGTCGTACGTACGCGGCAGTACAAGCTAATCTGGAATATTGCCCATCCGTTGCCGTTCCCGTTTGCCTCAGATCTGTGGAGCTCGCCTACTTGGCAGGAAGCCCGGACCAAGGGCCTCCAAGGCCGCTATGGCCAGCGGACGGTTGCCGCGTACGTGCATCGGCCGCAGTTCGAGCTTTACGATATCGAGAAGGATCCTTACGAATCGGTCAACCTGGCGTCCGATCCGATGTACGCCGCAACCCTGGCACAACTAAAAGCCAAACTCAAGGATTTTCAAAAGCGCACCAACGATCCGTGGATCCACAAATGGGAATACGAATGAAACGGGCTTCCGGGTCCGAACCACTGCCCGGTGTTTCGGCGCAACCCCTTCAAACTCCCATGGGATTGGCACTACGGGCATGAGCCGCGGCTCGATCAGCCGGCGCCCCGCCATCTTAAGCGCCGAGTGGATTACGGGGCCGACCGGACGAGCGCGTGGGGCGGCAGGCCGGTGGTTTCGGTCACGCGAGCAGCCGCTTGAGCCAGTTCATTCAGCGTGTCGAGCATCGCGCGTTCGGTCTGGATCAGCCCGGTGCGCGCCGCATAGACTCGCAACAAATCGGCCTGGCCGGCCTGGAATTGAGTTTCCACGCGTCGCACGTCTTCGGCCAGAGCCTGTGAAAGCTGACTCTGCGAGTTGTCGATCAACTTTCGCGCGCGCTCGTAACGGTCGATTGCGGCGACGGCTTCGAGTTGAGCCCGAGTTTGCAGTTGTTCCAGAACAATCTCGCGTTGTCGCAGTTCGGCCATTCGTTGACGCAACAGCGGCAGTCCACTGTTGATGACCGGAATGTCGACCTGCGAGCGAAAGCCCCAGAAGGTCGTGGCAAAGTCGTCGCGCGAATAGTAGGGACCGATTTGCACGTTCGGCATTCGGTTGGCGCGGGCCAGGTTGGCGTTGGCACGGCTAAGAACAACGTCCGCGCGCGCGGCCATCACGTCCGGCCGTCCCGACGCCAGTTCGGTCACGTCGCCGTTTGCAGCGCCTTCGGCCGATATCGCCGCTTGGGCCGGTTGCCATTTCAGGCGAAGCAGGTCGCCCCGGGGCTCGAACGGCTCGTCCGAGAACAGCCCGAGTTGAGTCCGCAGGTCCAGTAGCACCGTGTTGTAGCCCGTGATGGCAAGGTTCGCTTGTTGGCGGGCGGCGTGGGCCTGTAACCGGGCGAGGGCCACGTCGCTGGTCAATGCCGTGCCGGCCGAAAATCGGCGCTGAAGCACGCCGACTAGATCTTCATTCAACCTGGCCAGCGAAAGGGTCAGGTCGCGCACGCCGCGTTGATAGAGAGCCGCGAAAAACATTCGTTCGGTCATCGCGATGTTGGTCAATTCCGCCTGGTGGATATTCCACTGCGTCATCGTCAGGGCGGCCACTCCGGCGGCGTCGCGATAACGCGATTGATGGGCCAACTCCAGGGTTTGCATCAACAGCACGTAATGGCTGACCGGCGTCGTGCCGCCGGTGCGTTCTCGAGAGAGTGGCAATGCCTGCAGTTGGACGTACGGATTGAATGGGTAGGTGCGCGCTACGCCCAACGCGGCGCGGCTCACCGGTTCGGCCTGGCGCAACGCCACCAAATTCGGATTGCGTTCCAGGGCCGTTTCCAGCGCTTCGGACAAATTGATCGATGCGGCGTCGTGGGCCGCCAGCCGCGACTCGGCTTGTAGCGCGGCGCGAGGGGGTCGGACATTTTCCTCAGCAGCGCAGGGCAACGCGGCAGCCAGATAGGCTCCACTCACAGCCGCGGCGATCCAAGCGAGAATTCTTTTCAAGGGAAAGTACTGGGGCGCTAGTTGCAGGGTGCAGACGCCGGGCACGGGGGTTCGAACCTCCATCCTGGCCAGAGCAAACGTGGGGTCGGGCCCGTTGCCTCAGCGGCAAGTCGCAGGGAACGGGTCGGATTGGTGGGATAAGTCGTTGTGTATCAAACATATCGGCTGTATGGGTGTTTGCAGTTGGCAACTTTCTCGGAAATCCGGACTTCGACTGCTAAACGCGATACACGACTGGGGTTATGATAGGTACACGTTGCTCTTTTGACCGCGAAGCGGCGAAATCTGGATCGACAACGATGCGAGTTCGACGTGCGCCGATTTGGAAAACTGCGTTAATTGCGCTTGCCATGGTCGACATTGCCGGGTGTGCGCGCTCCGCGGCCGAGCACTCGTCGAACGCGGCCGAGGAGCCCGAAGGGCCAGCCGTCGTCGTGCGAGTTGCGCCGGCCGAGTTCCGCACGATTGCGCAGAGCGTCCATGCGCTGGGGCAAGGCGAAGCCTTGGCCGACAAGCTCGCGATGTTGACACCGGCCCTCGAAGGGCACGTGCACGCGATTCTGGTTCAGCAGGGGGCCACGGTCAAAGCGGGCCAGCCGATCGTCGAGTTCGATCCCCAGTTGCCGGCGGCCGATCTGGCCGAAAAGTTAGCCTCTTGCGACGCAGCCCGGGCAACGCTGCACTTGCTCGAGTCACTTCCGAGGCCCGAAGAACAGCGCATTAACAAATTGGCCATCGAGCAAGCTGCGGTGACGCTCGAACGGGCTCAATCGGTGTTGGATCATCTCAAACCGCTGGCCGATCGCAACGAGGCTTCGCTGCCGCAGCTTTTCGACGCCAAGAAGGCCGTCGAGCAGGCCCGATTACAAAAGGAATCTGCCGAAGCCCAATTGCGCCTCTCGATGTTAGGACCGCGCGCCGAAGCTATCGAGGAAGCCAATGCTCGCATCAAGATCGCCGAGCAAGCGGCCCATACGTCGCAAGCGCGACTTGACTTGCACACGATCCGCGCACCGATCGACGGAGTCTTGCAGGATTTGACATGTCACCTGGGACAAACTATCGCGGCCGGAACTTCGCTGGGTGAAATCGTCGACTCTACGCAGTTATTCGTCCTGGCGTGGCTGCCTGCCCGCTCGGCCAGGCTGGTGCACGTTGGCCAAAAAGCGAAAATCTCCAGCGGTATTTCCCAGTCGACAGACGTTGTCGCGAGAGGATCCGAAGACTCACAAAATGATCAGGCGACTTTGTCGGCCGACGTGGTATTCGTAGGCCAGGTGGCGGATGCTCAAACCGGAAATTATGCGGTGCGGTGTTTGGTCGACAACGCCGAAGCGCCGTTGGCGATCGGCCAGACGGTGAACGTATCGATCACGATCCACGAGGGGACGAGGCTCTTGGGCGTGCCGGCGGCGGCTGTCTTTGACGTGGGCGAGGGTCCAGTGCTGTGTGTGGTGCGCGACGGAAAGTCGGTCCAACTCCACCCGCACGTCGGCATTTCGGACGAGGGCTGGGTGGCCGTTGCCGACACGGACCTGCAAGACGGCGAAGCCGTGGTGATCGACGGCGGTTACAATCTCGAAGACGGCACGCCGGTCAAAGTGGAAGGCGCTCGCGACGCGCAAGAATCCGATGACAACCACTAGTCCCTCGGTGCTCAATCGCCCCGAGCCAACGGCGGGGCGCCTGAATCTTGTCGCCTGGGCCAGGCCTTATTTCGGGCTGATCGTGCTCACCACGTTGTTGCTGGCGATCATGGGGGTGGCGGCGATGTTGCAGATGCCCTCGGGCATCTACCCCGAAGTGGCGTTTCCCAGAATCTCGGTGATTGCGCAAGTGCCGGGCCTGGCGATCAAGGATTCGGAAGTGGCGGTCACGCGGCCGATTGAAGAGGCCGTAGGCATCGTGCTCGGCGTGACGCGGGTGCAGTCCAAAACGGTCCGGGGCGCCAGCGAAGTCTCGGTATTCTTTGCGCCTGACACGGATATGATCCAGGCGCTTAACGACGTGCGGGCCCGGATGGCCGAGGTCGGGGCGCAATTGCCGCCAGGGACCAGCATCCTGACCGAGCGGCAAACGCCGTCGGTGTTTCCAATTATCTCGTTTGTCATTACCGGTGGACGCGATCCGGCCGCTCTGCACGACTATGCCTACTTCGATCTGCGGCCGCGCATCAGCAGAATTCCAGACGTTTCGTACGTGACGGTTCAAGGCGGCGATATCCGGGAAATCCTGGTCGAAGTCGAACCCCAATCGCTGGTCGCCGCCGGCGTCTCGATTGCGGATATCGCCGATCGGCTGGGGAAGGAACATCGCCTCAAAGCGGTCGGCCGCTTGGATCGGGGCGAATTGCAGTATCAAGTGCTGGCCGACACGCAGGCCGAAGGTCTGCTCGATTTGGAACGACGCGTGATCGTGGAGAAAAACGGCCAGCCCATTCGACTGAGCGATTTGGGGCGCGTGACCGTTTCGCACGAGGACCGGATGATCGCGATCCGCTCGAACGGGAAAAATGCGGTCGCGCTGACCGTCTTTCGTCGCTTGGGCGGCGATGCTTTACGCGTTTCCAGCGATCTGAACGAGGTTCTGGCGGCGGCCCGCGGCGAGGCCCCTCCGGGAGTCGAGATTCATCCGGTCTACGACCAAGGCGTTCTGGTACGAACGGCGATTGCCAACGTGCGCGATGCGATCCTGGTCGGGGGAGCGTTCAGCATCCTCGTGCTGCTTGTGTTTCTCAAGAGCCTTCGCGCAACGCTGATCGCGGCTTCGGCGATCCCATTGAGCTTGATTATCACGTTCCTGTTCCTCTACCTGACCGGTGACACGCTGAATTTGATGTCGCTGGGCGGACTGGCGGTGGCCATCGGGCTGATTATCGACGACACCGTAGTGGTGATGGAAAACATCGCTCGACACCTGGCCGAGGGCCAGACGGGCGACGAGGCGGTGGATCGCGCCAGCCGCGAAATCAGCGGAGCCGTGGTTGGTTCGACGCTGACGACGATTCTGGTTTTTGTTCCGCTGGCGTTCGTGCGCGGCGTGGTGGGACAGTTCTTTCAGTCACTCAGTTTGGCGCTGAGCGTTGCACTGTTGGTGTCGATGGTGGTGAGTCTGACGATCATTCCCGTGCTGGCGGCGCGGTTCTTGGGCAGTCGAACCATGCCCGCCACGGGGCCCATCTATAAGCTGCTGGCCGACCGGTACGAGCGGGCCCTGAGGGCCTGTCTGCGTTTTCCGCGGTTGGCGGTCCTCGCCGCGCTCCTGATCGGGATTCCTGGGCTGTGGCTGGCCGGACATTTGAAGACCGGCTTTATGCCCGAAATGGACGAAGGGGCCTTTGTGCTCGACTACCACATGCCGGTTGGCACTTCGTTGGCCCAAACCGACAAAGTGTTGCGGCGCGTCGAAGCGGTCTTGCTGCGCACGCCGGACATTGCGGGCTACATTCGCCGCACTGGCGCCGAAATGGGATTGTTCACCACCGAGTCGTACACCGGAGACATTCTGGTGAGCCTCAAGCCGTCGGGCCAACGCCGAGCGATGGACGAGATTGTCGAGGAGTTGAAGGAAGAACTGGCACGAGAAGTTCCGGACCTGGGCGAGATCGAATTCGTGCCGCTCGTTCAGGACCAGATTGGCGACCTGGCCGGCGTGCAAAAGCCGATCGAAGTGAAAGTGTTTGGGCCGGATGTCGCCGTGCTCCGCCGCCTGGCGGAAACCGTAGGCCAGATCGTGGAGGAAGCCGGCGGTCAAGAGGTCAATCCGCACGTTCACCTCGGAAATCCCGACATCGTGATTCGGCCTGACAGCGTGCAGAGCGCACGCGTGGGACTGACCGAATTGGACGTCGAAAACCAACTCAATGCAGCTCTTTACGGGCAGGTGGCCAGCACGATTCCCGAAGAGGACCGCATGACGAAAATACGAGTGCGATATCCCGATCGGGTTCGGTACAACCGCGATGAATTGGGACAATTGCCGATTGCTCTGCCGGCCGCCGTTTTAGTCACTCATGGCAAAACGGCCGGGCCAAGCTTCGTGCCGCTCTCGCAATTGGCGTCGATCACGATCGCCCGCAGTCCCAACGAGTTCTTTCGCGAAAATCAACAGCCCGTGATCACGGTCACGGCCGCTTTGGAAGGCCAAGACCTGGGCGCCGTCAATCGTCAAGTGCAAGCGCGGGTGGCGGAGGTCGACTTTCCGCCCGGATACCGCTGGGAGTTGGCTGGAGACTATCGTGCTCAACAAGAATCGTTTCGCAATCTGTTGATGGTCCTGCTCGTGGCCTCGGCACTCGTGTTCTTGTTGTTGGGTTTTCAGTTCCACAGCCTGGTGCTGCCTTTGTTGATCTTCTTGACGCAGCCGATATCCCTCGGCAGCGCGCTATTGGCGCTGTGGATCACCAACACGCCGCTCAACGTATCGTCGTTCATGGGCGCCATTTTGCTGATTGGGCTGGACGTGAAGAACGGCATCATCCTGATCGAATACATTGGCCAACTGTGCGAAAGCGGACTGCCGCTGGAAGAGGCTTTGGTCACCGCCGGCCGCGTGCGTTTTCGGCCGATTCTGATGACCAGCCTGACGACGATTTTTGGCCTGGTGCCGCTGGCCATCGGGTTTGGACCCGGCGCGCAGATGCAACAGCCTCTGGCCATCGCCGTGATCGGCGGCCTGTTCACGAACATGTTGCTGACACGGCTGTTGATCCCCGTCGGTTACTTGGCGCTCGGGGGCCGGCATCAAGCGGCGGCACGATAATGTCCTCGTTTCAATGGCCGCTCAGGGCTTCAATTCAAGGGCGTCGGACGACGGGGATTGGGGCAAAATCGGCTTGAGAAAGGGCACGGCCAGCCAGCACCCGGCGGTAAACAGCGCGCCGATCCCGACCAGAACATCGAACGCCGCCCGACTGCCCCATTCGTGCAGCCAATCTTCGTACCACCAGCCGCCCAGCCCCCTGGACAGCGAGGTGCCGAGGTTCGACAGTGCCATCATCAAGGCAAACAGCGTGCCTGCCGTTTGCGGTGGACAGACCTGGGCCGCCAGATCGAGTTGAATGAGGACGGCCGTTGCCCTCGAGGCTCCAACGGCCAGCGAAATCGCCTCTGCCGACGCCTCATCGCGCAGGCCCCAGTAGGCGACCGTACTGAGAATGCCCATCACGATCGACGCGTGCACCAGCACCGTCATCGGCAAACGGCGGCAGTAGAATCCGTAGAGCAGACTGCCGGTCATGGCGCCGACCGCGTCGAGCGAATTCAAATTGCCATAGAACTGTTCGCTGAACTTCAGGCTCTCGGTCGAATACATGTAGAGCACGGTCGTGGAGAAGGGGTTGAAGCTCCAGAAAAACAAAAATGCCCCCACGGCCAGGATCGTGCGCGATGCCATGGCGCGACGCAAAAGGTGGAACGTGCTTTGGAAGTCGTCGGTGAAACCCCGGGCCCGTCGGTCGGAAACCACTCCGACCGATAACAGCAAGGTGCCGAACATGGTTGCACCGCAAATCAGAAACCCGAGGTTTTGCTGCGAGTGCTGGCTCAAATAGCCGCCGAGCGTGCCTGTGAGGATAGCGGCAGCATAGATCGCTGCCCATTGGACCGATTGGAATCGGCCCGTCCATCCGTGGGGTTGCCCTTTTTCGACCATCAGGGCATCGACGACCACGTCGGAAAACGCCACGGCCGTCGTGGCTGATACCAGCAGCAGAAACAGCGTGCCCAGGGCCGACGCGGGCAGATCAAGTACGTAGAGCGCGCCCAGACTTAACGACGCGACCGCGCTAACCACGATCAGGTAGCTCTTGCGATGATAGCCGGCCAACGGAAGGAAGTCCGAGATCAGCCCATAGACCGGCTTGACCGCCCAGGGCAAAGAAAGCAGGGCGGAAAACGCGGCAATCTGTTGCGTGTTTTGGCCCCACGATTTCAACAACGCGTTGACCGGCTGCGAAATCAGCCCTTCGGTCGGTTCGCTGATGCCTTGAATGAAATAGAGCAGTCCGAACAGCACGCTCAGGCCCAAGGGGTGGATCCGCTCCGGCCGTTCTGCATTGGGTTCTGACTTCATGTTCGACGCCACGATGGCGCACCTTGCACGACAGGGCCCATTGTCAGCCGAAGAATACCCGCTGGGCCGTCTTCCGCAACAGCCAGAGACGATCATCCGGCGACAGGAAATCCAAGCGGCTGCGGATCAATTCGATCGAGTCGAGATAGGTGTGCCCCTGCTGCACCTGGTAGGGGCAATCGGTGGCCCACATCAGCCGCTCCGCGCCAAAAGCATTGCGCAGTCGAAGAATCATCGGCGCCAAATCGGTGTATGGTGACTTCTTATGGCCGAGCGCGTAAAACGCCGAGACCTTCACGTGCGTGTTTTCATGGCGCGCCAAACGGCACAAATGGTCCACGTCGGAGTCGCGTACCATGCCGTCGACGCCGATGCGGGCAAAGTGATCGATCACGACCGGCGTGGCCGGAAACTTCTCGCACATTTTGTCCAGGGGCACGAGTGCATCGGGATTGACTAGCGCACACATGGCCAATTGTTCGTCAGCGCCCACTTTCCACATTGCCGCCATTTCTGGGCTGAATAGCCAGCGATCGACCGCTTGCTGGCCCGGATGAATGCGAAAACCCCGCACCCCCTGCTTTTTCAAGTCGCGCATCGTTTCGCGCAACCGCGCTGCATGCTCGTCGACAATCCCGACGCCCGAGAACACGCCCGGAAAGTCGCGCATCGCCGCAAGCATGTAGCGGTTGTCGAACCCGTAATAGCTCATCTGGATCAAGACGACGCGACTGACGCCGCAGGGGCGGGCGTGGGCCAACAGTTGTTCCGGCGTGAAGCTTGGTGGCAGCATTTCGGCCGGGGTGAACCCGACGGCCAGCGGATAGCGTTTGACGTCAGGTGTCCAGATATGAGAGTGCGCGTCGATCGCGCCAGTGGCCAACGGATCGTCCCGAGCGGCGTCAGAGTTTTGGTTTTGCGGATTTTTGGGAGCCTGTTTGGCCGTGGCCGAGAGCGCGTTGACGGCCAGCGGCATTGCGGCGCTTCCGAGAAGAATCGCGCCCCGCTTCAGAAGCTCGCGGCGAGAAAGCGCGTCGTCAGGCCTTCGGTGTATCGCAGCGTTCGCCATCATCGAAATCTCGGTTTCAATTCATCTAGAAAAAGCATTGCGACCGGTCGGCGTTTTACCTTGTGGCGCGAGAAATCGCAAGCCGCTTGACGACCCGGGGACGACCTGCGCGGTGTCGCCACGTGCAGTCCGCGAGTCGCGCCCTTCCCCAAAAGCCAAACGAAACCGCCCGGGAAGTTCCTATCGCGAAACGTCCCGGGCGGGCCAGTCGCCAGGCAAACCGACGCGCCAGCCGACTAGATGTTCAGGTTAATCATGTACTCGTCAAGCGCTTGCCGCTGGCGGGTTTCCTCGGCGGTCAGTTTCTGAATCTGGTCGCGCATCTTTTCCACGGCGTCTTCTTGGCTGCCGAACTTTTGCACGTACCGCTTGTAGAGTTCCGTGTTGCGATCCAATTTGTCCATGTTTTGGCGAATGCGATCTTGCTCTTGCGTGATGGTGCTGATTTGCGCTTCGAGCCGTTGGCGCTCCTGCGACACTTGCTGCAGAGCCTGCTTGCGCTTGACCACTTCTTGCAGCGCGGCTTTGACGGCCTGGCTCACCTCTTTTTGGTGGAGGTAGAGAACAATTGTATTGTCGTCCAAATTGCCAAGCGCCAACGACTGGCTGATCACCTGCTCCTCTTCGATTTTCAGCACCGTGGGTTTGCCCGGGTCGGCCTTGACCGCGAATCGATACAGGTCGCGCGTCTTCTCCGTCGGTTCCTTGGGCGCCACGAGCTTCCAGTTCGAGTCGATTGGGTATTCGATCAACACGGTTTTTGACTTCGTGTCGGAGTTCTTTACCGTGTAGCTTTGCGTGCGGCTGAACTTGCGGCTGACCTGCATCGTTCCCTTGATCAACTTCACGCTGAGCAACTGTTCCGGCTGGCTCTTGATTTCCGGAGCCACTTCGACCTTCAGGTCGAGCGCATAGCTGATCAATCGCTCGGCATGCGGCGCGAGATCCTCGATCTTGGCATCGCCGGCATACGCGCCGCCGTCGAACACCGTGACCGGTCCCTGCATCAAGTGCAGATCGGTCGAGTTGACCAGCCGTAAGCCATTCAATGGATGCTTGGCTTGCACCAAGGGATTATAGATCGAAAGTTTCTCGCCTTTGACCGACTCGTTCACGATCGGCAGCATGGCCGATTGCTGGCGCGCCAAAGTGACCGGCGTGGCGATGGCGTACTGAAACAATTCGCCGACTTCTGCAGCCTGGGCCGAAGAGGCGGCACCGCGAGCGGCCCCGAAATTAAAACTCTCGGCGCGCTCGAGTTCGTCCGCGCGTGGCGGGGCCGCAGCGGCTTGACGAGGTGCGTTGGCGGACATACGGCCGCCGATCATAGCCTTGCGGTCCTTGCTTTTGGCCGCAAGGGAGTCTCGCAACAGCTCGCTCTCCGCCGGCATGGCCAATTGGGTTTCCGACTTGGCCAGGTCCTGGCCATAGGTTTGCGGACGTAGCGACGAGAAAAGATTGAGCTCCTCGACCGGCCGATGCACGTAGAGCGGTTCGTACAAGTCCATCGTGTACGAAATGGGCCGGCCGCTGACGAGCGTTAGCGAGACGTTGTTCCAGTCTCCCTCGGTCGTGTTTTCCACGATGGCCCAGCCTTGCAGGAATGGAGCCTCTTTGTCGTCGAGCACCAGGCGATAGCTGGTCTTCCAAACTGGCGTTTCTTGGATGTATCCGACGCGCACCGGGCGCTTGCCCTGTCCAAGCAAGTGCAGACTTACCGTTTTCTTGTCGGTATCGTGTCCCGTGGCCAGCACGGCCAGCGCTTGTCGCAACTCGGCGTCGAGCTTGTCGTTGAGCAGCTTGATTCCGCTGACGCTGTCCAGGGGCACGCTGCGCAGGCCCGCGTCGGTCAGCAGATTGAGGAATTCGGCCTCGACCACTTCATGATCCCTGCCGACTTCCCTTTTGCGTTTTTCCACGCCAAGGAGCAGGCCGGTGATGGCCGTCGGAGCGTCGATTTGCACGCGCTGTCCGCGGACCTGGTCGAGAAGCTTCCCCAGCGTGGGATTGTCGGTCAGATCGATTGGAAAGGTTTTCAGAGTTTTGGTAATCGGATCTTTCGAGCCGTAGGTGACGGTCGAGATTTTGCCGCCGCCGCGGTCTTCGAGGATCATACTCTTGAGCAAATCGTTGATGTCTTCAACGCGAAACCGCAAGTCGATCTTCGCGTCGCCATCGACATTGCCCCGATGTTCGAAATAGCCGACTCCGGAATTGAACATCACGACTTTATTCAGCGGCAACGGGCCGTCGCCTTGGGCACCATCTTGCTGGGCGGCCCGGGTTGGTGAGGCAAAGAATCCGGCCAGGGCAAGTGCGACAATAATGCGCGCGACGCGGCGAGAAATGTTGATAGCCATGGTTCGAGCACTCCCAGGGGGTTTGCGCGGCAAAGAATCCAAGTTCGGACAGCCCCGGCTTTGCCGCTTCGGGTAATTCTAGCTTTTTAGACGCGACCGTGACGCTAAAAGTTCCTCTGCGCGGAGAATCGCGGCGAGAATCGTCGGCGGCGGAAAAGGCGGCCAATGCTGGGCCGGAAGCCCGAAAATCAGGCCGACTTCAAAACAGTGGCCGGAGGGTCTCGATGGCGGTAATCGTCGCCAGCGACACGAAGAACAACCCGCCGGCCGACAACCCCAGCCGCGCAAACCAGCCGGGCCGCAGCTCTCGCGGCAGCAGGGTCAAATTGATCACGAGCGTGTGGAAGCAACTGAATCCCAACGCAAAATTCATGATGTTCGTGCCAATTTTCAGCAGCATCAGCGGCTTGCCGAACGCCAACAAGAACAACCCCAGCACCATGTAGCCAACCAGCACGCCAAAATAGAGCGTCTTGATGTGTTTGGGATCCCACGCGCGCAATCGCCGGCTGGACGTCCACACCACGTCGACCCAGCGACGAACCACCCCGTCGGTCGAAGTGGCCATGGCCGGTGCCAGCACCAAGAACCCGCACAAGAGCGTCAGGTACCAGGCCAACGACCCGGCCCCCGAGCCCCAGGCTTGTGCTACGGCATTGTCGACGCCGTCGGCCGTCATGCCGGCGGCGTACCATTCGCTGACTTCGGTGCCGCGTCGCAAGAATTGCACTGAGAGCATGCTGGGCAGGGCCATGCCCAGGAAACAGGCGGGCATCCACACCACCAACTGATCGCGCAGCACGTGCCGGCACCAGCGCCGCCATCGCACCAGCGAGTCCTCGGTCACCTGGAACACCATGCCCACGTGCGAGAGCTCAAGATTGTGTCCCCCCACGACGCTGGGAATGGCTCCGACGTGGCGCCCCATGCCCCAGCCCTGGTCGCGCGTGTAGTTGCTGATCGGCGCGTTGGACAATCCGCCGCAGCCGGCGATCGCGGCAAATGCGGCCAATAGCGCGATCGTGCTGAAGTCAATCGTCGGAAAAGGCCGGCCTTCAATCAGTGCCAAGAAAATGTTTTCGGTCGCGTCGCCATCGCGAATGCCGTCGTTGTCGATGTCGTTGAACTTGTCCGGCTTGCCGTCGCCGTTGATATCGGCCCAGGCGTCCGGCATGCCGTCGCCGTCGGTATCGATGGTCGGCGGAAGCTGCTGCTCAACGACATCCAAGTGCCCGTCGCCGTCCCAATCTTCGCCCGGATCGAGCACGCCGTTGCCGTTCGTGTCTTCGCCGCGTTGGATCGGCACGGTTCCGAACTTGAAGAATCCTCCGACAATCTCTCGCCACGTTTGGGCGTTGGAAAAGAAGATCGCCAAAAACAGCAGAAAACCAAAGACGGTGACGATCTTGACCGACATTATCAGCCTGAGAGTGTCGTAGATTTTGCCGCCGAAGATCAGCGGGACCATGGCCAGGAAGAAGACGAAAAAGCCGAGTCCCCGCACTAACGCCTCGTCTTCAGGCCCCGTCGGAATTCGGCCCAGATAGGTTGCGGCTAACGGCGTTGCAGCGTTCGCGGCCAGATAAGGAAAGACGGCCCCGAAGTCGAGCAGCAAATACATGAACAACCAGAACCGCGGGCCGGGCAACGTGCGAAACTTGCCCGTGAAAATCGGCTCGCCGGTGTACAACGCGTACCGGCTGATCTCCATGTTATAGAAAACCTGCCCCAGAATACTGAGGGTGGCCAGCCACATCAGCGCCCCGCCATAGCGGGCCGTTACGGCCGGGCCCGCCAACCACTCGCCGCCGCCG
Source organism: Planctomycetia bacterium (assembly GCA_041499515.1). Taxonomy (GTDB): domain Bacteria; phylum Planctomycetota; class Planctomycetia; order Pirellulales; family PALSA-1355; genus PALSA-1355. The sequence goes on from JBGQKM010000012.1 coordinate 35,808, forward strand.
ATCGCCGAACCGCCCATCAGCAATCCCGGCCCGAGCATGGCAAACCAGTTCTTCCACGTGAACGTTGGCGCGTCGACGAGATCGCCGGCGTTCCAACGCGGCATCTCGTGCGACCCGGGCCAGGGGGCAACGAACGGCGTCGTTTCTGGCAAAGCGGGCGCAATCGAAACGTCGGCCATGTGGACATCCCGTGTGTTTTTCGGAGCTCCGACCAGGCCGTTGCGGACACTCCGTTGCGGCTCGAGAGGAGTTTGTAGAGAGTCTTACCGTCCCTGGCACAACACGGGTATTCCGGCCCCGAGCGAGTTACCAATCACGTGTATAACCGGCCGTCCATCCACCGTCTACCGTCAAAACCGCTCCGTTGACATAGCTGGCCTCCGGTGAGACGAGAAACGTCACCGCGTGGGCAATTTCGTCGGGCGTGCCGGGACGGCCGAGGGGGACGTGCGAGAGCAGACTTTTGGCAATTTCGGTCTTGTCGCCCTCGGGTCCATAGAACAAGGCCCGCGTGCCGCGCGTGATAATCGAACCGGGCGCGACGCAATTGGAAAGGATTCCTTGCGGACCTAGTTCCAAGGCCATTGACCGCGTCAGATTTACCACGCCGGCCTTGGCAGCCACGTACGCGCTTTGCAGTCGCAAGGGCACGAGGCCGGCGATCGAGGCGATGTTCACGATCCGCCCGCCGCCCCGCTGGATCATGCCCGGCACAATCGCCTTGGTGACGACAAACACGCCGGTCAAATCGACTTGCAAGATACGATCCCAGTCGCTCTGGGCATACTCGTGGATTGGACGACGTTCTTTGAGCGTGTTGATGCCGGCGTTGTTGACCAGAATGTCGATCGGGCCCA
>JBGQKM010000013.1:0-35877 GCA_041499515.1 Planctomycetia bacterium
ACCTTCCCGATCGATACAGGCCTACTAATCGGCAAAGTCCACCAAACACTTTGCCCCTTATCACCCCACCCCCGGAAAATTCCAGCAAAACTCACCATCTTAAAACCAAAACCCCACGCAAATTCCCCAAATTTACCCATTTTCACATATTGGCGGTTTTTGTCGGGAGATTTCTGCGTGGACCGGGTCGGAGAGTTGGCCGGAGGGAACGAAGCGGTCCTGCCGTTGGGCCGGTCGCGAGTTCGTTGACAGCGCTTGCGGGTCAAGTAGGATAAGGGTTAATGCATTTCCACCTCCGGGTGAGCTGAAACACGTGCTCGAACCATGGCTGGCTCGCCAGCGTGAGGATTTCACTCGCGACGACTCGTTTCGCGAAGCCCTTGGCTTGCATTTTTTTGGCAGCTTCGAATCTGTCGAACCTGCTCCGGACATGATCGCCGTTTTACTCGTTTACGTACCTTTCCGGAATGTTGAGACATGAAGCGTCTGAACGTCAAGCTGACACTGCAGCTCGTGGGCATCATGTTGTTTTCAGTCGTAGGCGTGTATTTTTTGCACGATTATCAGCTTGGCCGCAACGCGGATTTCCTTCGCGTGCAAGCGGAAAACGCGCGCGAGGCGGGTGACGCCAGGGAGGCGATCAAGCAGTACAACCAGTACCTCAAGCATCGCGACGATTCGCAAGGCTACTCGGCCCTCGCCGAGTTGGTGGTGGAGATTGCCAAGGACCCCGACGCGACCAACCAGGACCGGTATCGCGCGTATAACATCTTGGAAGAAGCGATCCGCAGGCATCCGGACTTGGATGACGTGCGTCGGCGATTGATCGACTACACGATGCTGATGCGTCGTTGGCCGGAAACGCTCGAGCACATTCAATATCTGTTGCTTGACGGAATCAAGGACGCCGACTTGGACCTCAAAATAGCCGTTTGCAATTACGCGCTCGGCGAAGAGGAAAAGTCGCTGAGGAAGCTTTATGAACTTTTAGGATTCGATGAACAGACCGAACAGTTCGCGGCGGAACCACCGGCAGGGGCCAATCAAACGGCCGCCTTTGAGCTGTTGGCCAAAATTCTGCGGGGCAAAACCGACGGAACCAAACGGGCCGACGCGGTGATGACGCAGTTGGTGAATTGGAATCCCGACTCGGCGAAAGCGCACTTGGCGCGCGCCAACTATCTGATCAACTCGGCCGGCTTTGACGTCAAATCGCCCGAATTCACCGCAATCAAGCCGGAATTGGACCGGGCCTTCGAATTAGCTCCCGACGATGTCGAGGTGGTTCTGGCCGTGGCCGTGTATGCCATCGCAGAACGAGACTTTGCGAAGGCCGAGGAGTTGTTGGGCGGGGCCTTGAAGGAACATCCTAAGAGTCAAGAAGTGTACCTTCGTTTGTCGCAGTTGGCGATAGCTCAGGGGGACACCCAGAAGGCCGCCGGACAACTCGAGCTCGGTTTGAAACAAGCCACGAACGTCCAGATCATTCTGGAACGGCTGATCGATCTCCAATTCCAACTGAACGATTTGAATGCCGCGCGCGTGTCGTGCCAGCAGATGCGCGAACGGGGCACCTTCGCGCCGGAACTGATTCGCTATTACGAAGCGCGGCTCAAGTTTGCCGACGGCGACTTCCTGGAAGCCAGCCGCGATTTTGCGACCGTGCGGCCGGCGTTGACGCGCTATGGCAATCCCATCTACCTGCAACAGCTCGATCTCCTGCTGGGCCGGTGCTACGAGAGGCTCAGCCAGCCGGATCGGCAACTCGAAGTCTACCGCCGGGTACTGCAAACCTATCCGGACCAGTTGGGAGCCCGGGTGGGCGAAGCGACGGCCCTGCAAGTCCTGGGAAGATTTGACCAGGCTGAGACTTCCGTAAGTGTGTTGGCCGCCAATGCACAAAGGTTCCCGTACATTCAGACCACCGTCCTACAGATGCTGATCAACGCGGAAATGCGCAAGCCGGAGGCCGACCGCGATTGGACAGGAATCGAAAAAATCGCCGGAATGATCTACGAGGATAAATCGCGTTCGGAGCTCAACAACCTGCTGCTGAAAGGCGATTTGCTGATCATGCAGGACCGGCTCGCCGAGGCCCGAGAGGTTCTGAACGTGGCGCGCAAGCAAGCTCCCAAGGAAGTCGCGGTTTGGATGAGCCTGGCCAAATTGCTGGTACGCGACGAAAGGACGCGCGACAAACTGCCGCAACTGCTGGATCTTGCGGAGAAGGAACTGGGGGACGTCCTACCGTTGCGCATCGAGCGGATACGGGCCGTGGCGCGCAACGGAGGGGAACAAGCGGCCGGCGAGTTGAAGAAACTGGAGCAGGGACTAGACCAGTTCAGCGAGCCGCAACGTATCTCGCTGATGACTCAGTTGGGCTACGCCTATCTTCAGGTAGGCGACTACGCAGAGGTCAAGCGATGTTGGCAGAATGTTCTTGAAAAAGATCCGAAGAACGCTCAGCTTCGGCAGCTCTTTTTCGAATTGGCCTTAGATCACAAAGACGAAGCGGTCGTCAACGAACGGCTGAAAGAGATTCGCGATTCACGTCACTTTGGGCCGCAAAGCCCGCTCTACAAATACTGTGCTGCCTCGGAGATCCTGTCGCGTCTCAATAACCGCGGCCAGCGCCCGGCGGGCGAACTATTGCCGGCCGACAGGAAAGACCTGGCGGACGCTCGCAAGCTGGTTGACGAAGGCATCGCGATCCGCGCTGAATGGAGCGTGCTTTGGCGATTGCGAGCGGGAATCGACCAGATCGAAGGCAACGTCGACAGCGCGATCGCAAGCTACCAACGCTCGCTCGACTACAACCGCGTCGATCAGTCCATCGCGGGACGACACCTGGTTCAGTTGCTGTATGCGACGAAGCGCTACACCGAGGCCAACGAGGCGTTGAAATATCTTGGGTCCGAGCAAACTTCGGATATTTGGCGCAGGACGATCGCGGATATCAAGTTCAAGAGCGGTGGAGTCGACAAGGCACTGGAGATGGCCGAGAAGGACGCCCAGGAGCATCCGGAAAAGATCGTGAATCACCTCTGGTATGGACAACTTCTGAACAAAGCCGGTCGCACGGACGAGGCCGAACAAGCTTTCCGGAAGGCAACCGAAGTCGGTCCGGAAGCGCCGGAAACCTGGGAACTGCTGGTGCGGCAACTGATCAACAGCAAGAAGAAAAATGAAGCGATGGAGGCGATCCGCGAAGCCACCAAAACCGAATCCGAGAATCCCGTCGCCATGGCCAGGCTCTACGCGGTGGTCGGCGATAATGCGCAGGCTGAGCATTTCTACAAGGCGGCCCTGGAAGAACATCCCGATGATTTGATCCACTTGCACCGATTAGCGGATTTCTATTTCAGCAGTATGCAAGCGGAAAAGGCGACTCCCTACCTGGATCAGATCATCGACAAGGCCCCGAAGTCGCCCGACCCTCTGGCGCAGGAGCATTTAGCTTGGGCGCGGCGCTACAAGGCCGAGGGTCTGTCGGCCGCTCGCAGCTATGAGCAGACCCTAGAGGCGACCGAGCTGATTGGACAGAATGCGAAGGACGGCAAACTTCGACCGGATGACACCATGGCGATGGTCCGGATGCTGGCTGGCCGGCCGGACCCGATCTCGCGGAAGAAGGCGGCGGAATTGCTGGAAAAACTGCAAGAGACGCGCAAGCTGAGCGCTGGAGAACAATTGCTTCTGGCTCAGCTTTACGATAGCGCTGGCAACTGGACGAAAGCTCAAGAACAATTTCTGGCCGCGATCACCCAGCGCGCCGACGAGCCAAACATCTTGCTTGCGTTTTGCAAATCCTTGATCGTTCATGAAGACTTCGAAAGCGCGGCACGCTGGGTGAAAAAGCTGGACGAACTGCTGGCCAAGTCGCCGGCTTCCGTTTCCGAGTCGAGCAAGCAGCTCGCGCGCGAGTTGAAAGCTCGCCTGCTCATCAAGGACGGAGAAACGGAACAGGCCGCCCAACTATTGGACGACCTGCTGTCGCGACCTTTGCCGCAAAATAAACTCTTCCGGCTGGAGGAAATCGCTCGGATCATGGAATCGCTCCAGCTCTACGACGCGGCGGAGAAACTGCTCGACGAATACATGTCGCAGGAGCCGCGAGGCACGATCGCCATGGCCGCTTTCTTGGGCCGCCGCGGCAAGGTGGACAGGGCATTTGCCTTGCTGGACGAATCCCGCAAGAACCAACCGATGGTCGAAATTCTACCGTGCGGTTTGGAGGCCTTGCGGCTTTTCCCCGAGCAGGCCACGAAGGAACGTTTCGCGCTGCTCGAAAGCTGGGGCCGAAGTGGCTTGGAGGCGGAAGCGAATTCGCAGCAGATTAAATTATTGCTGGCCGAATTGTATGATTTGCAAGGACGCTATGACGAGGTCATCAAGATCTATCGCGAGCTGCTCGACGTCGAGGAATCCAGCAACGTGCAGAAGGCCGTCGTGAAAAACAATTTGGCCTTCGTCCTCGCGATCACCAAACCCAAGCCCGATAGCGCCCAGGAAGCCCTCAAATTGACCGAAGAGGCCATTCGAATCCTGGGCCCGACGTCGGATTTGCTCGACACGCGAGCCTTGGCCTACCTGGCCCTCGGCAAGGCCGCGCAGGCCGTCGCCGATTTACGAGTGGCCTCCCAAGACGCTCCGACGTTTAGCAAGTTTTTCCATTTGGCCCAAGTCGAAAAACAAGCCAACAACCTCGAGGGCGCCCGTATCGCGATGGCCAAGGCTGAGGAATTGGGGCTGAACGTCAATCGGCTGACGCCGCAGGAGAAGAAGTCCTACCTCCTCTTGAAAGAAGCGTTGAAGTAACAACAACCTCAAAACCAGCGGATACGATCTGATGGCGATGGATGCCGCGGAAGGCTGGCGGAATTGTTTTCGACAATGGCCCGCGGACTTGGAACGCCACGGCGTGCTCGTCACGTCATTTGGCGAGCAAATTCCCTTCGATGACTTTGCTCCCAGCGATGAACTGCTGTTGCTCGAACGGCACACGCCGGACACCATGGGCGCCCGCATGGTGCTGATTTCCTATCAGCAGATTCAGGCCGTCAAGATCGTCGACGTGGTGAAGTTGAAATCGTTTCAATCGTTAGGATTTGCCATCCCGCCGCCCCGAAAATAAGCCGCGCCACACGCCCTGTCTGGCGGAGCCTCGCTGGACGCCCGCCACGCCAGCGGCTAGCATGACCGACCAACCGCGCACAGCCATAGCCCTCTTTCCAAGGGTCGCTTCCGGGAGACTTGTCGTGACAAAATTGCCTCAGGATTCTGCTCCCGCCGCGAAAGAACAACCGCCAGCCGCTGGCCCGCGGGAAGATCTCAGCAAAGCCCAAGTCATGTACGTGAATTTTTGCCGCGTGACGGACACGCCCGAAGAGATCATCCTCGATTTTGCGCTGCAAACCGAGCCGGGCGGCGGCCCGGACCATGCTCTGGCGGCTCCGCAGCGCATCACGCTTTCGCATTACACGGCCATGCGGCTAATCCACGCTTTGAAACAGACCGTCGAATACCACGAGGCGGCCTTTGGTCCCGTGGAAACCGCGATCGAAAAACGGTTCGTCCACCCGTCGATGTAACTCACCCCTGCCGTCGCCGAACCTGATAATTCCGCACGATTTCCGAGTGGCGACGGTGCCAAGCGCGCTCAACGGGCGCGAAAACCATGAGTTCCCCGCCCCGTTTATCCACCGGCGTCGACGGCCTGGACGACCTGCTCGGCGGCGGCTTGATCCCAGGAACTCTCACCGTCGTGGTCGGCGCCACCGGCATCGGAAAAACGCAACTGGGATTGCAATTCGCCGATGCAGGCCGGCGCCCGGAAGGCCGGCCGGGCGTCGTGTTCGACATGAGCGCGCGGATCGATTCGCAAAGCCACGCTCAATACGCGCCGCGGATGTTCGGCTGGACGATCACGGAACATCCCCGCGACCGGTTTTCGGCCGAGAGTTTCTTCGACCCCCGCCGCCCGGTCGGCGACTATCTGCACGTCTTCGACCAAACGGGCCGCCGCGTGACGCAGCGCGACTTGGGCTTTGACGCCTGGCACGACTGGCAGGCCGAGCTGGCCGCCAGGCTGGAACTGACCATCGACTTCTTCTACGCCAATTTCACGCGCGGGACGAAGCGCGTCGTGATCGACGGCATCGAGCCGGCCGAACGCCCCAGCGAGTCGATCCAGCTCGAAATGTTCCAATACGTCTACCACCAGATTCTCCGCAAGGATTCCGCCTGGGTGGCCCGCGACCTGTTTCGGCAATCGTATCGCGCCCATGCCGAAACCATCGAGCGCCATGCTTACGATTGCCACCAGGTCGGCGCGATGCTGCTCGCGACGTCGCACGAAACGATGCTCGACGCCCTGATCGAGCGCCCGTTGGTCGACGGTGACGTGCTGGCCACGGCCAACACGCTGATCTACCTGGGAAAGCTGCGCGAGGGCGGCCAGCTTTCGCGCGGGCTGTTTATCGCCAAGCACCGCGGCAGCCCCTGCTCCGACGCCGTCACGCGCTTCGCGATCGACGACCGCGGAATTCACCTGGTTTAGAGCCGATCACTCCGCGGGCTGGCCCTCGCGGGCGATCAACGCGGGACACTTCTCGTACGCGCGACTTATCCCCGGGCTTGCAGCGTGCGGGCGCGGGCCATGGCGTCTTCGGCCTCGGGAATTTTTCCGGCGCGTTGCAGCGTCACGCTCATGGCGGTGAAGCTGAACGGCTCGTTGGGCTCCAACTCGCAAACCTTCATGCCGTGGCGAATGGCGTCGTCGTGACGCTTCAGCTTGCCGTAAATCACGGCCAACGCCGAATGGGCCAGCGCATAGCCGGGGTCCTGTTGGCAAAGGCGTTCGAGCACGACAGCCGCCTCGTCCAACTTTCCCTGGTCCTTCAGACCTTCAGCCTCGCGATATAATTCTTCGTTCGTAGACATGGCACCCCCTGGAAAAAATCAGCCCTTCGCACCGTCGGCCCGCCGGGACGATTCGAACGGCCGCGGTCCGGCAAATTCTACCAAGTTTGGCCCGCCGACGCGCGGGGCCGGATTCTGGGCGAACTTTGCGGGCTGCACCTCCGCCGGGAATCCCGCCTCCTGGGAATCTGCTATCGGTTTTGCACGTCGGCATGTCGGAGCACAAACGGTACAGTTCGCAAAGCCGTCAAAAGCAGCATTTCTCCTTGGACTGGCGCCTACGGAAAAACCGATAAGCAATTGCGGAGAACGTTTCCCTCTCGCACAAGAGGCCCTGCCGAAACGTTCGCCTCGCCATGCCCGCGCGAGGGTCCCGTCAGGAACCAACGCCGCCCAGGTAGCCGGGCTAACGCACCCGCCTCGGAGACTTCGAAGGTGAATATCCATCCACAGGCTCTCGTCAGTCCGCAAGCCAGGCTCGGTCAAGATATCACGGTCGGTCCCTTCTGCGTCGTCGAGCCCGATGTCACCGTGGGCGAACATTGCACGCTGGCCAGCCGCGTGGTGATCAAGAACGGCACCACGTTGGGCGATCACAACCAGGTTTTCGAAGGCGCCGTGCTGGGCGGCTTCCCACAACACACGCGCATGCCCGAACGGCTGGGACGCGTCGAGATCGGCTCGCACAACACCATTCGAGAAAACTGCACCGTCCACCGCGCTCTGCACGAAGGCACGACCACGAAGGTCGGCCACCATAACCTGTTGATGGTCGGCGCCCACGTGGCCCACGATTGTTGCGTCGGCGACTACACGGTGCTGGCCAACAACGTGCTCTTGGGCGGCTTCGTCACGGTCAACGATCGAGCCTTCGTCTCCGGCGCCGTCGGGGTGCATCAATTCTGCCGCATCGGCCGGCTGGCGATGATCGGCGGCTGCGCCCGCGTGGTGCAAGACGTGCCGCCCTACGTGATGATCGACGGGCACAGCGGGCTGATCGTCGGGCTGAACCTGGTCGGATTGCGTCGCAACGGTCATGGGGCCGAAGACATCGCCCAACTGAAAGCCGCCTACCGGCTGATCTATCGTCGCGGTTTGCGTTGGACCGAAATCCTCGAACAACTCCGATTGGAATTCCCCACCGGACCGGCCGCCGATTTTCTCCCCTTCCTTTCGCAAGGCACGCGCGGCTTCGTCCAGGAACGGCGCATGCCGCCCAACGCCACGCTCAAACTGCGAAGGGCCTCGGACGACGAAAACGAACGGCCAGGAATCAGCGCCAAAGCCGGCTGACGACGCAAGCACGCCCCTGGGGCGTCACACCGCGTTTTTTTGGGGCCGCGACCTGCGGCCCGGAGGGCTGGGCGATTTCTTTTTCGTCTTTTCGGCTTCGGCCACCGCCGCTTGAGCTGCCGCCAGCCGCGCGATCGGCACCCGGAAGGGCGAACAACTGACGTAGTTCAGACCAATCTCGTGGCAGAAGATCACGCTGGCCGGGTCGCCGCCGTGCTCGCCGCAAATACCCAGCTTGATCTCCGGCCGCACGCTGCGGCCGCCGGCCACGGCCTGCTTCATCAACTGGCCGACCCCGTCGCGATCGATCGTCTGGAACGGATCGTTGGGGATGATGTCCTTCTCGCGATAGTGGTTGATGAAGCTGCCATAATCGTCGCGGCTCATGCCCAGAGTCGTTTGCGTCAGGTCGTTGGTGCCGAAGCTGAAAAACTCGGCATGTTGCCCGATCTGATCGGCGCACACGGCCGCCCGGGGCAACTCGATCATCGTGCCGACCAGGAACTTGACCTGCGTGCGCTTTTCCAGAAACACCTTTTCGGCCGTTTCGCGGACAATCCGCTCCTGATCGCGAAATTCCGTGGCAAAGCCGGCCAGCGGAATCATCACTTCCGGCAACACGTCGATCCCGGCCAACTTGACGTCGCAGGCGGCCTCGAAAATCGCCCGAGCCTGCATCCGCGTAATCTCCGGATAGACGATGCCCAAGCGGCAGCCGCGATGGCCCAACATCGGGTTGAACTCGTGCAATTCCTGCACGCGACGCGCGATCGCCTCGGCGCTGACGCCGATCTTCTTCGACAACTCGGCCTGTTCTTCGGCCGTGTGCGGCAGAAATTCGTGCAGCGGCGGATCGAGCAGCCGAATCGTCACCGGACGGCCGACCATGGCCCGAAATATGCCGCCGAAATCCTTTCGCTGGTGCGGCAGAAGCTTGGCCAGCGCTTTTTCGCGGGCCTCGAGCGTGGTGGCCAGGATCATCTGCCGGAAATCGTCGATGTGATCGAAAAACATGTGTTCCGTGCGGCACAAGCCGATGCCTTCGGCGCCAAACGCGATCGCCTCGAGCGCCTGTTTCGGCTCGTCGGCGTTGGTGCGCACGTTCAGCGTGCGATGCTCGTCGACCCACTTCATCAGTTGTTCGTAGCGCTGATAGGTCTCGGCCTCGTGCGGCTTGAGCGACTTGGCCAGCAGGACTTGCAGGATCTCGCTCGGCCGGGTTTGCACCAGGCCCTCGAATACCTCGCCGGTAAAGCCGTCGATCGAAATCGCGTCGCCCGCCTTGAGCACTTTGCCCTGCACGGTCACGGTGCCGGCGTGATAGTCGATGTCCAAGGCGCCGCAGCCGACGATACAAGCCTTGCCCATCTGGCGGCTGACCAGCGCCGCGTGCGAGCTGGCGCCGCCAAACGCGGTCAGAATGCCCTGCGCGATTTTCATCCCGCGCAAGTCCTCGGGGCTGGTCTCGCGGCGGACCAAGATCAGTTGCACCCGATTGTCTTTGAGCCATTCCTGCTCGGCGTCCGAGGCATGGAAACAAATCTTGCCCGACGCGGCGCCCGGTCCCGCGTTGATGCCCTTGGCCAGCAGCCGTCCGGCGACCACCGCGGCCCGCTTCGACTCGGGATCGTAAATCGGTTGCAACAGTTGATTCAAATCGTCGGCCGGAATGCGCTTGGCGCTCAAGGCCTCTTGCTTCGTGATCACCCCTTCATTGACCAGGTCGACCGCGATCCGCACGGCCGCGAAACCGGTCCGCTTGGCGTTGCGCGTCTGCAGCATCCACACCTTGCCCCGCTGGATCGTGAATTCAATGTCTTGCACGTCGCGATAGTGGGCTTCCAGCTTCTGGCCGATGTCGACCAGCTCGCGATAGCCGTTGGGCATCACTTTGCCGAGCGTTTCCTCGATCCGCTGCGGCGTGCGGATGCCGGCCACGACGTCTTCGCCCTGGGCGTTGACCAGATAATCGCCATTGATGCCCGGCACGCCCAACGCCACGTCCCGGGTCATGGCCACGCCGGTGGCGCAATCATCGCCCAAGTTGCCGAAGACCATCGCTTGTACGTTGACGGCCGTGCCCCAGTCGTGCGGAATACCATAGGTGCGGCGATAAAAGACCGCCCGATCGTTCATCCAACTGCCGAACACCGCCCCGATCGCGCCCCATACCTGGTCCATCGGTTCGGTCGGAAAATCCTTGCCCGTGTTCTGCTGGATGGCTTTCTTGAATTCGGCCACCAATTCCTTGAGCTGCGGGGCCGTCAGTTCATAATCGTTGTGGACCCCGGCCTTCTTTTTCTTGGCTTCCAGCAGCACCTCGAACGGGTCGTGGTCATGTTTGCTCTTGGGCTTCATGTCCAACACGACGTCGCCGTACATTTGCACGAAGCGGCGATAACTGTCCCAGGCAAACCGCTCGTTGCCCGACTGCCGGGCCAGGGCCTCGACCGTCTGATCGTTCAGTCCGATATTGAGCACCGTGTCCATCATGCCGGGCATCGAATCGCGGGCCCCCGAACGGCAGGAAACCAACAGCGGATTGGTCGTCGAGCCGAATTTGGCCCCCATTTCTCGCTCGATCTTGGCCATCGCCGTGTCGACCAGCTTGTGCAGCTCGGTCGGGTACGCCTTTTCGTGCTCGTAGTAATAGGTGCAAACGTTTGTGCCGATCGTAAAGCCCGCGGGCACGGGCAGGCCCAGGTTGGTCATTTCGGCCAGATTGGCCCCCTTGCCCCCCAAGAGTGCCCGCATCGACGCGTCGCCATCGGTGCCGGTCGGCCCGAACGAATAAACGTACTTTTGTGCCTTAGCCATCGATCCACTTTCCTCCGCTGCCTACTATGCACCACTGGTGTGCTGCGCACCTTGCCAATTCTTCCCGAACTACAGAGTAGCAACTCGCGATTTCGGCCGGTGCGCGCCGGTAATAAGCGGGTCAATTTATCAGTCAAGAATCGCACCGTCAAGGAAACATAAGTCTAGTAAAAATAAGCAAATAGCTTGCATTGCTCGCGCTTGGCGACCCCACGTTTAGCGGCGATAATTTTTGACAAACTCCAACTGGAAATGACGAAGGCCGAATGACGAATGACTCGTTCAGCGGCGATAATTCTGGACAAACTCCAACGCGACTGCCGGCACCGACGCACAAGGCCGCCGCGTTGGAGCTCATTGCGCATCCGCCACCGGATCAATTGCCAGAGAATGTCTCGACGATAGGCTTCGCCTTGATGGATGCGGAAGAAAAACCCGATGCCCGCGCGATGGTTGCCATCGCCATCGTCACCGAAGGCGGCCTGGTAATCCTGGGACTGGCAGTCGGCTGGTTTCTAGCACGTCCACCTTGGATGCAAATCGACTGGAGCGCGTCGGCTTGGACCAGCGGATTGCCGGCCGCCATTCCGCTAGTAATCGGTCTGGTGCTGACAACCCGCTATCCGGTCGGCCCATTCCGAGGGCTCCAGGACGTCATGCGGGAATGGATTATTCCCTTGTTTCGCTCCTGTGCCCCGTGGCAACTCCTGCTGATTTCGTGCCTGGCGGGGCTTTCTGAAGAATTGCTCTTTCGTGGGGTGCTGCAGCGGGGGATCGAGCAATTCTCGGGCTCTCCCTGGCTGGCGCTTGCGGCGGCCAGCGTGCTATTCGGCCTGGCCCACCCGATCACGCCGACCTACGCCGTGCTGGCCGCGTTGATCGGCGCCTATCTCGGCGGGCTGATGCTGGCCACCGACAATCTCTTGCCGCCAATGGTCGCCCACGCGGCCTACGACTTCGCGGCCCTGGTATACCTGCTGCGCCGCGAAGCGTCGCGTCAGCTCGCATAGACGTCGCGGCGCCGACTGATCTTCATTGATCATGTCGTTTCTCGTTTTGGATGTTTCACGATTTGTGCTGGGCGAACATCCAGGGGAGCAGCCCTTGCGCGCCTGTGTAGGCTGCCGTCCAACTGTCATGGCCCACGCCCGCCAGCTCGCTATATTTCGGCGCTCCGCCGGCCTGGCGAATGGCGTCGATCATCCGCCGCGACCTTTCCACCGGAACGATATCATCGGCATCGCCATGCCAGGCCCAAACCGGCACGTCCGCCAGGCGGTCGGCATAGAGCTCGTCTCCCCCGCCGCAAATCGGCGCCACCGCGGCCCAGCGGTCAGCCAGCCGGGTGCCCAGGTCCCAACTGCCGAAACCGCCCATCGAAATCCCCGTCAAATACAGCCGCCCCACATCGATCGGAAACTCGCGGACGACCTCGTCCAATATGTTGATCACCACCTGCATTTGCGGCCCGGGCGGCCGCCGCAGGACGGAACGGTCAAACGCTCGCGGAGTCTCGACCCACAACGTGTCGTCGCGACATTGCGGCGCGATCAGGAAACAGCGATAGCGTTTTCGACGTTCGCCGTGGGCCATGTATTCGGGCAAATACCTGATTTGCGCACGGTTGTCCGTGCCGCGTTCGCCGGCTCCGTGCAAAAACAGCAACAGCGGATAGCGCTGGCCCGCTCGCATTGTCTCGGGCTTGAACAGGCGATAGCGAAACGTCTCGCTCCTATACGCACCACCGGTATACGACGTGCTGCGGGATTCGAATTGTTCGATCACGCGACGGTGGGGCATGGGAAACAGGTCCCGGGGAGAAGTTAATTGGTGTGCCTGCCGAACTCCTCACGCGTGATGATGCGTCCGTGATTCAGCCTGTCGGGCCGAGGAATTTGCGCCAAGAAAAACTCAACACGCCGCAGGCCAGCGTCAGCCCGCCGCTGAGCACCAGCATGGCCATCGTCCAGATCTGGGCCCCGTCTCGCAGTGGGTTCATCTGCAAGATATCGATTTGACCCTCGGGCGCCACCACCGCGATCGCCAGGGCAAAGGCATAGCCGGCCGCCGCGCCCGCGCTAAGAACCATCGCGATCCACAGGCTGCTCCAATCGGGCACCAGAGCCATCCACAGCCAGCAGGCCCCCTGCAAGAATGCGGCCAGCACGATACCCCGCATCCAGTAAGGCGCCGTGGCGTCACCGTAGCGAAAAACCGGAACTAACTGCACCAGCGTGCCGGCGACCAGCACGACCCACAGGCGGTAAAACCGCCGCCGCATCGCGTGTCGGCCCGCGTCGCCGGTGGACTCCTTTGGGGCCGGATGCCCAGGGGCGTGGAGGCGGGTTGCCGGGAGCATTTCCGCCGACTTCGAAACGTCGCGTATGGGGATCGCGTCGGGGGTCATGGTTTCTTTCCCAGGCAGCCGGGCTCGCGCCACCGTCAGCCAGGATTCTACCCGAAAATCGCCTCCCAAGGAGATAAAACTCGGGGGCCCCAACTGATGGACAGGCCCCAGATTCGGGTGCTAAACTTGACGGGACCCGTAAACTCCGGAGGCCCTATGTCGATTTCCTCGTGTCCCCGCTGTTCCAAACAAGTCACGCTTCCGGTGGGCGCCAGCCAGGACGCCACGGTGCGCTGCCCGTTGTGCCATGCCCAGTACGCGCTCTCCGAGGCGTGGCTCACGATGCCGCCGTTGTTGGAATTGATCGAGGACGTGCCCAGCGGCACTCCGGGCGATCGGTACGATCTGGCCGGCGATTATCAAGCCGACGATTCGAGTCTCGGCGCCGGCGCGCATCGCGTCGAATTCCCCAGCGCACCGCCCACCGCCGACGCGCCGGCCGCGGCTGACGACGCGAGCCATGTGGACGAGCCGGACGAGGCTTTGGAATTCGAGGCTTTTGAAATCGAGCACGACGATTTGGTCATGCAGGAACAAGACACCGAAGTCGAGGATTTGAGTTTCGCCACGTCCGACCCGCTGGTCCGCGCCGTGCCGGACGATGTCGAGCACATCGAAATCGTCGGGCCCGACGAAGAAAGCGTTTTGGATTTGGGCCAGCCGACCGAAACGCCGGACTTGACCGAGCATCAAGCCATGGGCGATGACGAGCCGACGCTGGACTTTGGCCAGCCCGAGCCCGCGGCCGAGGCCCAAGAGAGCGAACCGGGCGAGCTCGACTTTGGCCAACCGCAACCGGTCGAAGCCGGCGAAGAGATCGAGATCGATTTCGGCGAAATGCAGGAGCCCGCGACAGCGACCCCAGATGAGACGCTCGACTTTAGTCAACCTGCACCGAGCCAGTCGCCGCCGGACGACGAGATCAGTCTGGATTTTGGCGAACCGGTCGCCGCGCCCGTTGCCAAAGAAACACAGCCGGCCAATGGCGAGCCGGTCGGCAAGCAAGATAAGAAGGCGAAAAAAGAACCGAAGAAGAATCCGCGCCCCGCCAAGTCGGGAGCCCAGCGATCTGTGGTCGGTCGACTGATGCTTATCGTGTTGCCGGGACTCTTCGTCGTGCCGCTTGTCTACTATGCGGGCCTTTGGATGTCTCCGGACTACGACATTTTTAAAATTGGCGGCAAGTTGCCGGCCTTCATGGCGCCGCCGGGTGCCAAGCCGCGAAACGCGATCGTTCACGCGACGCCCGCCGTGCTGTCGCAATTGCCGCCGCAGTCGCCCGCCGTGGAAAACACAGCGGCCCAACCGTCGGCGCCACCGCCGGACCCGACCGAAGCCGCGCCGAACCAGACACCCGCGGACGAAGCTCCGCCCTCGCCGCCCGTCGAGCCCACCGAGACTCCGGCCAGCGAACCACCGGCGCCCGCGGCGGCTGAAAAAGATTTGCCGGAGCCGCCGGTGCCGACAGCCGACGCCGCGAAGCCGGAGCCCGAGGACAAGCCCGTCGAGCCGGTCGAGAACGCTACCGATGAATCGGCTGCCAAGGACGCACCGTCGGCTGAAGACAAGCCGGAAGCCGATCCAGCCGACCCGGTTGGCGATTTGATTTCGCCTGCCGGCGAGAAACCGGAAGACATGCCTGCCGACGAGACGCCTGAGGAAATGCCGGCCGAAGCGGGCGATGCCGCTGTTCCCGGCCCGCTGGACGACGTCTCTGATGCGAAACCCGGCGATTCGCCGACCGAAGTGACCGAGCCGGCTGGCGCGGCGGAATCGGCTGAGACGGCCGAAGCCCTCGGGCCGCGAGACGCGCGCGCGTTTACGCCGGACGATCTGGCCAAGGCGCTGCACGAGGCTGCGCGGGCTAACGAAAAGATGACCACCGCGCAAAACGCGAATGACGAAGCCGAAATCAAGAAAGTTCGGGCCGGGTTCTACCTGAGCTTATACGGTCTGGCCGACGTGCTCACGTTTGCCAAGGCCGGCCAGGACGATCCGCATATCGATGCCCAGCGCCAAGGGCTCGAGCAGGTCGTGTTGCAATTGGCCGCGGATCCTCAGCGGCTCAAGGCCGTGAAAGCCAACGCCGCCAAGTGGCTCAAGTACGCCAAGCGCACGACCCCCGGCATCCTGTTGGCCGGAACGGTGCAAAGCGTGGAGCCGATGGGCAAACTTTTCGAGATCCAGCTTCGCGTGACCGCCGACTCACCGGTGGTGACGGTGATCAGTGCCACCGATCCGCGGTTGAGTCCCGAGGATGAAGCCGTTACTCTGGGCAGCATCGTCGAAGATCCCGTCGAGCAATTGGCCGGCTATGAGGGCAACGCGGCGGCCATCGTGTGGAGCGGGATGACGTTGAAACTTCCCCCTGAGGCCAACTAGCTCCAGCCCCTGCTGGCCGCGGACTTCCCCGGTGCCAGCAATTCGTGGCCTGGCGCGTCGTGGCCCTTTGTCGCCTGCAGGCATGCGAATGTCCGACGTGCCCCCCTTGGAACCTCCGCAGCCATGAGCATTTCATTCACACAAACCGAACTCGTCGAGCTGTCGGCCAGCGAAATGGCTCGGCAGATCGTGGCCGGAAGCGTGACCAGCGTGGAACTGATCGAGGCCCACATCCGCCGCATCGAAGCGGTCAATCCCCGGCTCAACGCCGTCGTGACGCCGCTGTTTTCCCAAGCGCGATCCGAAGCGGCCGCCGCCGACCTGGCACGCCGGCGCGGCGACCCGCTGGGGCCTTTGCACGGGGTCCCGATCACGATCAAAGAATGTTTTCACCTGGCCGGCACGTCGGCCACCGAGGGCATCGGCCGATTCGCCGGCGAAAAGATGACCGAAGATAGTCCGTTAGTGCGGCGATTGCGACGCGCCGGCGCGATCGTGCTCGGCAAAACCAATCTGCCGCAACTGATGCTGTCGCACGAGACGGACAATCCCGTGTACGGCCGCACGAACAACCCCTGGGATCTCGAGCGATCGCCCGGCGGCAGCAGCGGGGGCGAGGCCGCGATCATCGCCGCCGGAGGCTCGCCATTGGGGTTGGCCAACGACTTGGGGGGCAGCATCCGCCAGCCGGCTCACTCCTGCGGCATCTGCGGTATCAAACCCACCACCTTGCGGCTGACCAACGCCGGCACGCGGGACAATTTGCACGGCATGGAAGCGATTCGTCCGCAGCCCGGCCCCCTGGCGCGCAGCGTCGAAGACCTGGTGTTGGCGCTGCGCGTGCTGGCCGACGTGGAGCCGGGCGAGATCGACCCGCAGATCGCGCCGGTCGAGTTGGGCAATCCGGCCACCGTGCGCATCGAGACGTTGCGTATAGGCATGTGGACCGATGACGGTTTTTTCCCGGCCTCGCCGGCGCTGCGACGCGCCGTGGCCGAAGCGACCGACGCGCTGCGGCGTCAAGGAGCGCACGTCGAGCAGTTCAAACCGCCCGGCGCGGACGCCGTCATTCGTTTGTTTTTCGGTCTGCTGAGCGCCGACGGCGCCGCCGACGCGACGCGCCTGTTGGGATCGAGCCCGCGCGATTGGCGCATCCGGCGGATGGTCGTGCTGGCAAAATGTCCGGCGTGGTTGCGGGCCGTCATGGGCAAGTGTTTAGACGCGCTTGGGCAGCGGCGCACGGCCCAACTTTTTGCGTCGATCGGCCGGCGCAGCGCCGACGAATATTGGCAGCTCTCAGCCGCGCGGGCGGCGTACGCCGAGCATTTTTTTCAATCGTGGAGCGCGGCCCGGTTGGATGCGATCCTTTGCCCGCCCCATGCGCTGCCGGCGTTGAGACATGGCGCGACGGGAGATCTGGCGACGGCGGCCAGCTATTGTTACTGGGCCAACCTGCTGGGCGTGCCGGCCGGGGTCGTGCCGGCCACGCGGGTTCGAGCCGGCGAAGAAAGCGACCGCCCGGCCAGCCGCGACGTTGTCGAGCGGGCCGCCGCGGCGACCGAGTCCGGCAGCGTGGGCTTGCCGGTCGGAGTCCAGGTGGCGGCCCGGCCGTGGCGCGAAGACGTCGTGCTAGCGGTCATGGCCGCGCTTGAGTCGCATTTTCGCAGTCAAAGCGACTTTCCGCGCACTCCGATCAACTCGGCGCCCCTTTCGATGCTAAACGCCTGAGGCCAAGCGCCTTAGGACCCAAGATAGGCCCTGCAACGCAGTACGTGCCACGGGCGTCTCGGGCCGAATTTTTCTGTTTTCCCTCATTGCGTTACCCGAAACAACCGTTTAGAATCATAGCTGCTGAGAATGAGTCTCAATTACATCCCGGCGAATCCACAGCCATGCACGATCTCATTCCGTTAAGTTTGTTGACGTCCGGTCAGTCGGCCAATGTGGGCAAAATCACCGGCAGGCCCGAGCAGGTTCACCGCCTGGAAGAGTTGGGGCTGCGCGGCGGCGCGACGATCGAGATGGTGCAAAGCGGCAGTCCGTGCATCATCCGGCTGGCCGGCCAAAAGCTGTGCTTTCGGGCCGACGAGTTGCTGCGCGTGTTGGTGCGGCGTGGGGCGGTGACTTGACCGTGCTGGCCGATCTGCCTGTCGGCGCACGGGCGCGCGTGAGCTCGATTCTCGGCGCCGACGAATTGAGCGTGCGACTGCTGGAAATGGGACTGACACCAGGCGTGGAGGTGGCCCTGGTCGGCACCGCGCCGCTGGGCGACCCGTTGGAACTGGAACTACGCGGCTATCGGCTCAGCGTGCGGCGCAGCGAAGCAGCCCGGGTGCAAATCGAACGGCTCTAATTCAATCCCGCGGTCTCGGTTGACATTTTTTGCGACCATGCACCCCACGACTCTGCGGTCCACGCTCACCGTGGCACTGGTTGGCAATCCGAACACGGGCAAGTCGACCCTGTTTACGGCTCTGGCCGGAGTGCGGCAGCGCGTGGGGAATTATCCCGGCGTCACGGTCGAGAAAAAACTCGGCAGCTTCTTGCTCGATGGCCATCGCTGCCAGGTGGTCGATTTGCCGGGCACGTACAGCCTGGCCCCGCGTTCGCCGGACGAGATGGTGGCGGTCGACGTGCTGTTGGGCCGACGCTCGGACGTCGCGCCGGTCGACGCCGTGCTTTCGATTGTCGACGCCAGCAATCTGGAGCGCAATCTATACCTGCTGAGCCAGGTGCTGGAGCTGGGCCTGCCGACGGTGGTGGCCTTGAACATGGTCGATATTGCCCGCTCGAAAGGGCTGAAGATCGATGTGGCGCGCCTGCGCCGGCAAATGGGAGTGCCGGTGGTCGAGGTGCAGGCAAATCGGCAGATCGGCGTGGCGGAACTGAAAGCGGCGCTGGCCAGCGCCGTCGAGAGCGGATCGACAGTCGGCGGCGAGAGTCCCTTTCCGCCGGAATTTCAACGTGAAGTGGCGCATCTGCAAGGCGTGTTGGCGGCGTCCACTGAACGCCAATCGAACGGCGGGGCGTCGCCGCTGCCACGCTACCTCGTCGAGCGCCTGCTGTTGGACACCAGCGGTTATCTTCAAAACACTCTGGTGGCGCATCGCTCGGACGCGATGCTCGGCGAATTGCGGGCGTCGCGAGACCGTTTGGCCGGTGCCGGCTTTCCGGTGCCGGCCATCGAAGCCCAGTCGCGTTACGGCTGGGTGGGGCGCGTGTTGAGCGACGTGATTGCGCGCCCGCCGGAGCGGATCATCACGCGCAGCGATCACCTCGATCGGCTGCTGACGCACAAGATTTGGGGAACGCTGGTCTTCGTGCTGGCGATGCTGTTGATATTTTCGTCGGTGTTCGTCGCGGCCGCTCCGCTGATGAAGGCGATCGACGCGGTGATCGGCAGGTTCGGCGCGGTGCTGGGCGCCAGCCTGAGCCCGGGGCCATTGAAATCGCTATTGGTCGACGGCGTGATCGGCGGCGTGGGAAGCGTGCTGGTCTTTCTGCCGCAGATCCTCATTTTGTTTTTCTTTCTGGCGATTCTCGAAGACTGCGGCTACATGGCGCGCGCGGCCTATCTGATGGACAAGCTGATGGTCCACGTGGGCCTCAGCGGCAAATCGTTTATCCCGCTGCTCTCCTCGTTTGCCTGCGCGATCCCCGGCGTGATGGCCACGCGGGTAATCGAAAATCGCCGCGACCGATTGACGACAATTCTGGTCGCGCCGCTGATGAGTTGCAGTGCCCGGCTGCCGGTTTACACGGTGTTGATCGGCGCGTTTGTTCCGGCGCGGCGGCTGGCCGGCGGGCTGTTGCAGTTGCAGGGGCTCACGTTGTTTGCCATGTATCTGGTGGGGATCGTTGCCGCGGCCGTCGTGGCCTTGGTGCTCAAGAAGACACTCCTTCGCGGGCCGACGCCGCCGTTCGTGATGGAATTGCCGTCGTACAAATGGCCTTCGCCTGGCATCGTGCTTGTGCGCATGGCCGATCGAGGTTGGTCGTTCGTACACCGGGCCGGCACGCTGATTCTGGCCGTTTCGGTGGTCGTATGGGCCGCCTCATATTATCCGCACCGCAGTGTGGAAGTCGACGACACGCTGGCGCCGGCGCGCGACGCATTAGCGGCGCGTTTGCAAGGATTGAACGAGAACGCCCCCGAGCGCGCACGACTGGAACCGCGATTGGCCGAGGCCGAAAATGCCATCGCCGCCGCGTACCAGCGCGACAGCTTTTTGGGGCGCATGGGACGCGCCATCGAGCCGGCCGTGCGTCCGCTGGGCTGGGATTGGAGAATCGGCTGCGCGGCCATCGCCTCGTTTCCGGCCCGCGAGGTGGTGATGGGCGCGCTGGGCGTGATCTACAACCTGGGCCGGGGACTGGACGTCGGCGAACAATCGGATCAGGATCGACTGGCGGCCCGCATGCACGCGGCCCGCTGGGACGACAGCGGCGAACTGGTCTATAATATCCCCGTGGCGCTGTCGATCATGGTGTTCTTCGCGCTCTGCGCGCAGTGTGCCTCGACCTTGGTGGTGATTCGCCGCGAAACGAATAGTTGGCGCTGGCCGGCCTTCACGTTCGCCTATATGACCATCCTGGCCTATCTCGGGGCGCTGGCGACGTATCAAATCGGCATGCGGCTTTAGCGGACCGCGAGGGCAATCGCGGAAAAACGACATGAACTTCGATTGGCAAAACCTGACGGTGCTCGTCGTCGTGCTCTCCGCGGGCGGTTACCTGGCTCGCGTGGCCTGGCAGAGCGTGGTGCGCCGCCAGGCGGCGGGCTGCGGAAGCTGCGGTCACTGCCCGACAAGCTCGCTCGCGGTAGAACCGCGATTGGTCGCATTGCAGCCGATATCCGGCGGCGCGCCGGCGGTTTCGCAAAACGGCTCGCAACCGGAAGCCGCGGCCAAATAGGGCCCGGCGACTGCGCCCTAGGGATCCGCTTTTTCGACCGGTCCTGCCTCGTCGGCGTCGTCGCTGGATGATTTGGCAGATTTGTCGGCCAGCTCCGCGTCCTCGACAACCTCCGCGAACGCGGTAAATGCCCGCACCACGTTGTTGCCCTGGTCGGTCTGAATGCCGATCTTTCGCACGATTCGGCCTGGATCATCACCGGCGATAAACACCACGGGAACCAGGTGTACCGATTTGGCTTCGGTCGAGGGCTCGATCGTAAACGACTTGTCGGAGCACTGCACGTCGATGATCTTGAACGGCTTCTTGCCGCGGACCACCAGATTTTTCACAACCTTTTGGCCCGGGTGCACGACCCCGATGAACAATTTGGAGGGGTTGATCGTGATGTCGGGCATGACACGGCCCTGCACGTCGACCGGCAGCTCGCGTGCCCGGGCGTCGTTGGTCACCAGAATGAGTTGATCCTTGATGT
Source organism: Planctomycetia bacterium (assembly GCA_041499515.1). Lineage (GTDB taxonomy): Bacteria > Planctomycetota > Planctomycetia > Pirellulales > PALSA-1355 > PALSA-1355. The sequence continues at coordinate 21,210 of JBGQKM010000013.1, forward strand.
AGCCGACCGGGGCATCTTTGGTGAGGCGCACCAGCAATTCGTAGGAGACTCGGCCGCCACCGCGCGACAATTGTTTCAATTCGACCTGGAAGTACGGATCGGCCGTTTTGGCGTCGATGATTTCCCAGTTCTCGCGGCCCGCGTAAGTTACCTGTAGCCTCTTTTCGACCTCCGTGCCCAGGTCGATCGTGCCCAGATCGACGATGCCCGGCTGAAGGACGACATCACTGCGGATAAAGCCGGCAACTTGCAACTCGACCACGGCGTGGAACGGTTTGTCGAACGTCACTTTCAAAACGGCCGACTTATGTCCCTGGTGGTCGCGGGTGTTGAAGTCGGCGATGATTTCAGACGTTTCGAAGGTCTTCAAGTCGGACCGGGTGATTTGCGGGGTCGTGCAGCCGCAACTCGACGAAACGCCCAGGATATGGACATCTTCCTCGTAAATATTCTTGATTTGAAAGCGAAATTGGGCCTTGGCGCCTTTGGCGACCGTGCCAAAGTCGTGCGACGTGGTGTTGAACATCTTCGTGGCCCACTCCTGACCGCTAGCAGGCGCTAGCGCCAGCAGTAGGCAGACCCATCCGGCAAATGCGTGGCGTAACACGGGTGCGTTTCTCCGAATCCGACGAGGCCAAAACTCTAGCTGGCCTATTGAATTACGTGGCAAGACAGCGCGGGGTTTTACCGAAAATCGCAGGACACTGGCGGCGCGGAACTGGCAATTCTCGGGCAACTTTACCGCTTGGCGCGTGGAAGTGTCAACTTCGATCCATGACGTGCGTAAAGACTGTTACGATTGTTTCGGCCGGCGGCACGATCTTACACAAGCATTTTTTCAAGCAGTCACCTTCCCCCGACCGCCGCCAAGTCCATTGGACTGCAATCTCGAATTTCGGGCAAGCCAGCTTGTCGCTCGCACGCGCCAAAAGCATTCCTCCAAGCAAGTTGTGACTTGCGGCGTGTCGTGGCCAGGCCGAACCGCGGGATGCTTTCATTGGGGTCAACCGTTAGGGTAAGATGAGCTTACCGGCTATCCGCTCAACCGTGGTGATTCCTGCGGTATCAGGAGCCTGTCATGTTGCTGTCGAAGGTGTGTCGTCAGACGGCCCTTACGTGCCTGACGGCCTCGCTGGCGTGGGGCGCTTTGTCGATATCAATCCGTCCGACCGCGCGGGCCGCTCCGCACAGCGAGCGTACCGGCACATCCCCGCGCGACGACCGCCTGGCGGCCAAGCCAAAATCAGCCGACAAGCCAGTGGCCCAGAAAGACGAGCCGGGCAAAGCCGATCCCTTGGACGACCATCCGTTTCCGAGCCACCAGCGGGCCCCCTCGTTGGACGGTGGCATCGAGTGGATCAACACGGCCGGACCGATCGACCTGAAGCAGTTGCGCGGCAAGTTCGTGATCCTCGATTTTTGGACCTACTGCTGCATTAACTGCATGCACATTCTGCCGCAGTTGAAAAAACTTGAGCACGCCTATCCCAACGAGCTCGTCGTGATCGGAGTGCACTCGGCGAAATTCGAGAACGAACAAGATTCGCGAAACATCCGCGAAGCCGTCGAGCGTTATGAAATCGAGCACCCGGTGGTCAACGATGCGCGACATGTGATCTGGGACAAGTACGGCGTGGAAAGCTGGCCGACGTTGTGCGTGATCGATCCCGAAGGCAACCTGGTGGTTAAAAACGGCGGTGAGGTCGACTTCGACACGCTCGATAAGTTTTTCAAGAAAAACTTGCCCTACTATCAGCGCAAGAACTTGCTCAAACCCTCGCCGCCGCTGCCGACCGGAGAATCCGCGGGCTTCCAGGTGCCCCCGACGCCGCTGCGCTTTCCCGGCAAATTATTGGCCGACGAAAAGACCGATCGGCTGTATATCTCCGACAGCAATCATAATCGCATCGTGGTCGCGAAGCTCGACGGCACGCTGGTCGAAACGATCGGCTCGGGTCGCATTGGCGCGGCCGACGGCGACTACGAAAAAGCCAGCTTCGATCATCCGCAGGGGCTGGCCCTGACGGCCGACGCGCTGTATGTCGCCGATACCGAAAACCATCTGCTGCGCAAGGTCGACCTGAAGAAAAAAGTCGTGCACACGATCGCCGGCACCGGCAGCCAGGGACGCGGCTGGCCGGGGATCGAAGATCTGGTCGAAGGCACAGGCCCCCGCAAGACGAAACACCGCTTCGTCGGCGCCCCGCTCAAAACGGCCATCAACAGCCCCTGGGCACTGTGGGTGCAGGGGCACGTGCTGTACATCGCCATGGCCGGACCACATCAGATTTGGGAAATGTCGCTCAGCAAGCCCGAAATCGGGCCGTTTGCCGGCAACGGACGCGAGGACATCGTCGACGGTCCCCACTTGCCCACCCAGCCGTTCGAAATGGGGTTTTGTTCGTTTGCACAGCCGAGCGGATTGAGTTCCGACGGCAAGGTGCTTTACGTGGCCGACAGCGAAGGGAGCTCGATCCGCGCCGTGCCGTTCGATCCGACCAAGGACGTGCAAACCGTCGTCGGCACCGCCTGGCTGCCGGCCGGTCGCTTGTTCTCCTTTGGCGACGTCGACGGCCAGGGACAAAGGATTCGCTTGCAGCATGCGCTCGACGTGCTCTATCACGACGGCCTGCTCTACGTGGCCGACACGTACAACAACAAAATCAAAGTCGTCGATCCACGCCAGGCGACGAGCCGAACTCTGGCCGGCACCGGCAAACCGGGGGCCGAAGACGAACCGGCGGCGTTCGACGAGCCGGCCGGACTGGCCTATGCCGGCGGCAAGCTGTACGTGGCCGACACGAATAATCACGCGATCCGCACCATCGACCTGAAGCACGACAACCGCGTGGCCACGCTGGAAATTCAGGGCCTCGCGCCTCCCGAACCACCCAAAGCCGACGCGAAGTCGAAGTTTCCGGGCGCCGCGCGGGTCAACCTGACGGCCGCCGAGCTCAAACCGGTCGAAGGCAAAGTCCGCTTGCAAGTCGCCCTGGAACTGCCGGACGGATATAAGATCAATCCGCTGGCTCCGCTCCGCTATCTGGTCGAAGCGGGCGACGCCACGGGCCCGCTGGACCGCGAGGCCCTCGGAAAACTTACGACCGTGGAACACCCCTCGGCCAGCTTTGATATCGAACTGCCCGCCGGCGCTGGCATGGGCAGCGAGAAGCTCAAGATTTCGCTGGCCTATTTTTACTGCCAGGAGGGCTCGGAAGGGGTTTGCAAAGCCGGCAGCGTGATCTGGTCATTGCCCGTCGTGCTGTCGGCCGATGCCGCGGATTCTAGCGCGGCGCTGCCATTCAAAGTGCCAGGCTAAAGATCGTCGACCCTGGGCGGCGCGAGTTCGTTGCGGCCGGTTTTGATCGCCGGCGCGCCGCCGCGTTAAGTTGGCGATGAACCGTCGACGATGGCCGACAATTCGACGGCCATCCGTTCGAACACGCCCGGCCAGTCACCAAACTTGGATTGGCGAAACAAGCGCATGGTCGGATACCAGGGGCTGTCCGAGCGGCCTTGCAGCCACCGCCAGTCGCCCGCAAACGACAACGCCAACCAGACCCGCACGCCCAGCGCGCCGGCCAGGTGTGCGATCGCAGTGTCGGACGTGACGACGAGATCCAGATTCTTCATCACCGCGGCCGTTTCCCAAAACGCCGCCCCTTGTTCGTCCAAGCGGCTGCCCAGATTCTCAACGGCAAACGGGACGTTAGCCAGTTGCTCGAGGCCGGGGCCCTTTTGCAGGCTCACGAGTCGCACTCCCGCGACGCCCGCCAACGGCGCAAACTCGGATAAGCGAAACGAACGGTGGCAATCGCCGCGGTAGCCCGGATTGCCTTGCCAAAAGATGCCGACTCGGAATTGGCCATCGCTGGCCAGCACGCCGCGCCAAGCTTCCACCAACTCGTTGGCGACCGACAAATAGGGCACGTCGGCGGGGATCGTGGTCAGATCGGAGCGGAAGATGCCCGGCAGGCTCAAGAGCGACGCATGCACGTCGAATGGGGGCACCTGTCCTTCGCAGGCAACAAAACGATCGACGCCGGCACAAGTGCTCAAGATGGGAATCAGCCTCTGCGTGCACATCACGATGACCGTGCCGCCACGAGCTTGAACCAGCGGGCCGTAACGAACGAATTGCAGCGCGTCGCCCAGCCCCTGCTCTGCATAGAGCAAGATCGTGCGACCCGCAAGGGGCGAGCCGTCCCAAGCCGGCTGGGGCCAGGGAGGCGGTGTGAATTCGGCCAATTTCCAGCGCCATTCGTATTCGCGCCAGCCCGCCGCGAAATCGCCCATTAACAGCAGCGGAAGAGACTGATTGGCGTGCGCCTCGACAAGCTCGGGATCGAGCTGCAACGCTCGCCGAAACGCCGCGAGCGCCTCGGTGGTTTTGCCCCATTTTCGGTAGGCTTCACCGAGATTCGCGTGAAAGGGAGCATAGCTGCCGTGTAAGCGAATGGCCTGCGTGATGCATTGCACCGCCATTTCGTAGTTGCCCTGGTGATCGGCAATCACTCCCAACAGGTGCAGCGCGTCGAAATTCGAGCGGTCCACTTGCAACACTTGCCGATAAATCTGCTCCGCTTGCGCCAGCCGGCCCCCGCGATGGTGCTCGACGGCAATATTCAGCGCTTCTGCAATCGTGGCCATGCGGGCATATCGCGAGGGGGTTCTGGCTTGCGGTCCTTCAACCGTGGTGCTGCCGACCGGAAGGCAAGGTTTTCATTCTCTTACGCGGATAAGGAATTCCGCAAGTCCTGTGTTGTTTGCTCGCCCCTTCTGCGGGATTCTCGCAATCACGCACCACGGATTGGGCCGATCGACCCGCGGTCCTCGGCAATTGGCGGCACGATTGCCCCAGGAGTCTCGAACGCAAGAAAGTGGCACTAGCGCCATGCTGGTCCGGACGAAACTCGTCCCCGGGGGCCGGATTTGCGTAATTGCTCCGCTGGGCACGCACGTGTATAATCGCCGGTTCGCCCTGAATGCCTTGGTGGATCCCCGGTGGAGGGGGTCGGGCTGCGGGGAGGGTCTTTTCTTCCAGTACGTCATGCTCTGCCGGCCGCGGCATTGGGAACAAGCGCACGGTAGCGAGATGGGGTGTGGCTGGCAAACTCAACACAATACACATGGTAAATCGTAACCTGATTCGCGGTCTGGATCTGAAGCAAGAAGAGTGGGAGGAAGAACTGGCCCAAGCGATGGGCGGCACGGCCACCGAAGAGATCGATTGGGGTGGTGGCGAGCTGGCGGTGAACAAGATCATCGACGGCAAGATCTTGCGCATCGACAACGAGTTCGTCCTGGTCGACGTCGGCTATAAGAGCGAAGGCATTATCCCGCTGAGCGAATGGGAAGAAGGCGACGAACCGCCGCAAGTCGGAGAGCACGTCAAAGTTCTGATCGAGGACGTCGAAGACGTCTTCGGCCGCACCGAAGAATCACGCGGCATGATCGCCCTGAGCAAACGCAAGGCCGAGAAGATCGAGGCCTGGCTCAAGGTGATGGAAACCGTTCACGAGAATGACATCGTCACCGGCACGGTCACTCGCAAAATCAAGGGCGGGTTGCTGGTCGACATCGGAGTCAACGTCTTCTTGCCCGCCAGCCAGGTCGACATCCGCCGGCCGGCCGACATCGGCGATTACATCGGCCGCACCATTCAGTGCATCGTGCTGAAGATCGACGACGCGCGGCGCAACATCGTCGTCAGCCGAAGGGCCCTGATCGAAACCGAACGGGCCGAAAAGAAGTCCCAACTCTTGAGCACCCTGGAGATCGGCCAGTTGCGCAAGGGCGTCGTCAAGAACATCGCCGAGTTCGGCGCGTTCGTCGACCTGGGCGGCATCGACGGCCTGCTGCATATCACCGACATGAGCTGGGGCCGCATCGGCCATCCGTCCGAGATGGTCTCGATCGATCAGGAAATCGAAGTGCAAATCCTGCACGTCGACCGCGAGAAAGAAAAAATCGCCCTGGGATTGAAACAAAAATCGGCCAGCCCCTGGGAAACCGTCGAACAGAAATACCCGGTCGGCTCGGTCGTCCACGGCGTGGTCGTCAACGTGATGAGCTACGGGGCCTTCGTGAAGCTCGAAGAGGGCATTGAAGGCCTGGTGCACATCAGCGAGATGTCGTGGACCAAGCGCATCAGCCATCCCAACGAATTGGTGCACATCGACGACGAAATCGACGTCGTGGTGCTCAATATCGACAAGAACAAACAAGAAATCTCGCTCGGCATGAAGCAAACCCAGGCCAATCCCTGGGACAAAGTGGCCGAACGCTATCCGCCCGGAACCCTGGTCAAGGGCACGGTCCGCAATCTCACGAATTACGGCGCCTTTATCGAGATCGAAGAGGGTATCGACGGGCTGCTGCACGTCAGCGACATGTCCTGGACCCGCAAAATCAGCCACCCCAGCGAAGTGGTCGAAAAAGGCCAGACACTGGAGTGCAAGGTGCTCTCCGTCGATCAGCAACGCCGGCGGATCGCCCTGGGACTCAAGCAATTGGAAGAAGATCCCTGGGCCACCGACATTCCCAACAAGTATCAGCCCGGTCAGCTCGTGACCGGCACGGTCACGAAGATCACGAATTTCGGGGTCTTCGTCGGACTGGAAAACGGCCTGGAAGGCCTGCTGCACATTTCCGAATTGGCCGATCACAAGGTGGAAAACGCCGAGGAGATCGTCAAGGTCGGCGACGAGATCGAGGTCAAGGTGTTACGGGTCGACGCCTCGGAACGCAAAATCGGCCTGTCGCGCAAACGGGTCGATTGGACCGAAGAAGATCATGCCCAAGACGCCTCCCCGCCCACTCCGGGCGGCACGCCCGCCGGGGAGCTCAAAGGCGGCGTGGGCGGCGACTCGGGACCGCTGATCAAGTCCTGATCGCCCACGACGGACAACCCAAACATTTCCGACCCCAAGGATTTCGATCCGTGGGGTCGGTTTTTTTGATCCCCAACTTTAGCGCCCGCCGACAAAACTCGCCCCCAGCTCCCGCAAACCACGCCTGTACCACCGCGAGCGGCTTAGCAGCGCATCGCACGACAAGTCTTCTCGATACGTTCTCAGACGCGCCGGCCGATCTCGATCCTCAGCCAACGACGCCACAAAACCCAGCAAAAGATCGCGCCGAACAGGATCGGTAGGCAGAATGACGCAAATATCAACGCAGTCGGCATGAAGCCGGGAAATAAATCGGGAGCGCCACGCTCAAATAGGACCAGACCGGCCCCGCCCAACATGTTGGCCAGCACGAATACAAACAGCAACACAATCGAAACCCACAGCCGCCGCACAACGACCACCAGCGCGCCCACCGCCAGGATCCCCGAACATCCCAGCGCGAGGAAATACAAAAAACTCAACGGAACCCAACGCCAGGGAAGGTTGATACTCGTGTTCAGGTGGAATCCGAGCGTGGCAAGGATCGCAAACAGAATCGCCAAGGGTAACAGATCGAGCGCAAACGCCGCGGCCAGCTCGCGCTGCATCGCCTGGCGCGAACAGGGCCGCAGAAACTCCAGCGGCAAAACCAACAGCCGCGCCCGCCACGTCGCCCCCACGTGGCCCAACAACATCATGAACGGCATGAAGCTAAGCATGGGGAATAGACTGATCGGACGAGAGGCGCCGGACTGGCGCGCCATCGCCAACATAGTCAGCGCCGCGGCCCCGATTGGAACGAGGATCACGAGCGCGAGAGGCAGGATCTCTAAGGATGGATTGCCGAGTCGCCACCGACCGACCCGCTGCCACCAGTTCAAGTTCGGGGTTGTTGACAACCCGGCCTCGATGTGCCGCTCCCGTCGGTTCGTAAAGAACATCCAACGACTGCCCCCGCCCATGCCCAGCCATTCGTAACGCATCGGGTTTCGGCGCTCCAAGCTACTGGAGTCGGAAAACCATTCGGCACGATGGGCCAGCGTCCAGACGGCCAATACGGTTGCCCCGCAGGCCACCAGCGCATAGGCGACGGCCGCGATCGGAGAGTGTAGCGCGGATGCTAGTGGGTCCCACGCAGGAAAAACAAACGAGGCCAACACGCAGACGAACACGACCGGGATCATCCAGGTCAGACGCTGAATGCCCCGCGGGCGGAACGTGCGGGTTAACGCGCTGGCGGCTCCTATAGCGATGATCGACGTGACTTGGGCAGCCGAAGCAGCAATTGCCACGGGGCCCGACACCCCAATGGTCATCAGTCGATCCGCGCCAAACACAATCACGCCGGCCGATAGGACCACTCCGACCAGTGCGTGGCTGGATGCGAATCCCGGGATGAGTCGGCTGCCGGATCCAAGAAATTGGCTCGCAAGCTGCCCGCCAATCGCCATCGCGAACCAAAAGCAGGGCATCAGGAATGTAAAGGGTATCGATTTGGTCGAGTCGTGTCTCGACGAAAAGATCCACAGACGCGGCGCCGACGCCTTGGCAAGAAAGGCCAGTTGCGTGTAATCCTCCGGGAAGCGTCCGCCCACGTACAGCGTTTGCAGTTCGGGCGCCCGCGCCAGCGCGTCGAAACCGGCCTCCGTGGTCGATAGGGGAGTGTGAGGGCTGTCGGCCAGGTCCAAAACCAACATCGAAAGATGCGGCAATGAACCGACTTCCGTTAGCACCGCGTCGTTGACAACAGAACGCGTGCGAAGCACCAGGGTGTCGAGCTTTGGCAACGAGGCCAGGGCGTCGAGGCCCTCCAGCTTGGGCAGCGGCTGCAGGACGCCATTGACGGACTTCTGGATTTCGAACAGCCCAATCTCGAGCCGGCGCAAGTTTTGCAAGGATCGCAGCCGCGCGAGGTCGAAAAAGCCAAAGCCGTCGAGCGAAAGCGTTTCGAGCTGCGCAAGCGATACGATCCGGTCCAGGCCGGTCGGCTCGCCAAAGTAACTGTAACGCACGCTGCGCAAATTCGGGAATTCGTCAAGAATCTTATAAAACGCTTCGTCGGGGGGACCGATAGAGGGACGGCCCTCGGGGTCTATCTTGCGCGGTGCCAGATCGGTCCATAGTCTGGAAAGATCGATGCCGTCGACCTCTTGCTGCCGGCCCGACTTGCGCACAGCGTCGAGCGTGGCTTTCAAATCGACCATCAGCCGCGCCTGTGGCGCCGAGGGATAGATGGCCCATTCGTTCGGGCGGATCGGCATCGGGATCATGCCAAGCAGCAGAAAGAGAATCCCCAAGCCCGTCAGGGCCAAAACCAGCGGCCGCGTCGCATAGCTCACGACGATCCACCCAATACGGTTAATCATGGCTGTTGAGCTCCACGAAGATTTCCTCAAGATTCAAGTCTTCCACCCGCACGTCGGCCTGCCAGCGCTGGCGCAACTCGTCCAACAGCTCGGGCGTGACGTGGGCCACGGCCGCCAGGGCGCTTGAGCCTTCCACCTTGGTGCGTAGCGAGCCGGGTACGGCAAAGTCCGCCGGAAACGCCGCGCTGCGCCGCAGTCGCAGCCGCTTGACCCGATCCTTCAGCTCGTCGAGCTCGGAAAAATAGGCGATCCGCCCATCGCTCAGAATCGCCACGTGCGTGGCCACGCGCTCCAGGTCCGAGCTGATGTGCGTCGAGAACAGCGCCGTTCGCGAGCCCTGGCCGGTCATTTCCAACAGCGATTTCAGAAAATCGCGGCGGGCCACCGGGTCGAGGCTAGCCACCGGCTCATCCAGCACCAGCACTTCCGGCCGATGCCCCAACGCCAACACGATGGCAACCGTCTGAAGCTGCCCGGTCGAGAGCGTCTGCACGCGCGCGTCAAGCGGCACCCGCCAACGGGCCGCTAGCTCACTGGTCCAGGCGTGGTCCCAGTTCGGATAGAAAGAAGCCGTATAAGCGATCACGTGGCGAACTTTCATCCAGGCATACAGATAGACCACTTGCGGCACATAACCGAGCCGGCCCTTGGCCGCGGGGCTGAGGTTTTGGGAATCGCAACCCAAAACGGTCGCCCGACCGCCATCACCGTGAAGCAGCCCGAGCAGGCACTTGATCAGCGTGCTCTTGCCCGACCCGTTCATGCCCATCAGGCCCACGACGGCTCCCTGAGGGATTTTCAGGTTGACGCCTTTCAAAACCGGGTTCGCACCGTAATTTTTTGTCAGATGCTCGACGTCGATAATTATTTCAGCGATTATTTCAGCCATGCTTGTCGCTCCAGAAGTACGGTGCGGACGATCGAAAGAATCTGTTTTTCCGAAAGGTTGAGTTGCAGCGCCCGCGTGACCATCGCCTCGGCCAGCGGCTGCAGCTCCTTCTGCCGTTCGGCCGCCGTGCCGGCCGCCTTCGTGGCGCGAACCCGCATTCCGGTGCCACGCACGCGTTCCAAAACCCCCTCGGCCTCCAGCCGCGCATAGGCCTTGGAAACGGTCATCATGTTGACTTCCAGGTCGGCCGCGAGTTGGCGGATGCTGGGCAACAACTCGTCAGAGCGGAGCCGCTGACTGGCCGCGAGCGCCCGAACCTGGTCCATGATCTGGCGATAGATGGGCACGCCCGAGGAGGGTTGGATTTCGAATTCCAGCGATGCATCGGTCACGGCGACGGGCCCTGGACGGGTGCGGACTGCCTATGTGCATTATCATACTAATGCACTTGGCCCCCGTCAAGCGCACGTCAAGTCCCGCCTTTCCCGAGTCGAACCGCCCGCATAACGCGCACATACGCTCGCTCGCCGATGGTCCGAACAATCGTCACAAATCGAGCCGATAAAGCGGCAGGCGTCGCGCGCCGAACGCCCTTCAAAACGCACAACACAACTCTTCTGACGACTCGGCTGGTCTTGACCAGCGGGGTCGCTTTTTTCGGCAACGCCCGAACGCACCTCACATTCGTCCCACGGCGTCAACTCACCGCTTCTTTGCAGAAAAGCCCTTCGCACGTCGATAGTTGTGTTGTTCGATCGCGCCCTTTCTACACCCCGACGGCACGACCATGACGACCACGCGACGCCGCACCTTGACCGCGGTTCAAACCCCGTTGGAAACCTATCTCCGCGAAATCAACGAGACTTCGCTGCTCACCGCCGCCGACGAACGAGAACTGGCCACCGCGATCGGAAACGGCGACACCCGGGCCCGCGACCGCATGGTCCGTGCCAACCTGAGGCTGGTGGTCAATATCTCGCGCGGCTACACCGGCAAGGGCCTGAGCCTGCAAGACCTGATCGAAGAGGGCAACCTGGGATTGCTGCGGGCCGTCGAGGGATTCGACCCCGCGATGGGGACCCGCTTCAGCACCTATGCCAGCTACTGGATCAAACAATCCATCAAGCGGGCCCTGATCAACACCGCCAAGACGATTCGCATTCCGGCCTACATGGTCGAGTTGCTCTCCAAATGGCGCCGCGCCACGGCTCGGTTGGCCGAAGAACTCGGCCGCACGCCGACGCCCGAAGAAATCGCCCGCGTGCTCGGACTGCCGAAAAAGAAGCTGCCGATCATCAAGAAGGCCATTCACATCTACAATTCGACCCCGCAGACCGATCAGGCCGAAAATGGCTGGTCGCTGGGCGAAATGGTGATGGACGAACGGCTCAAAAGCCCAGAGGATGAACTGATCGAAAGCGACAACCTGGTCCATGTGATGCAGATGCTCGAGACCATGGACCACCGCGAGGCCACCGTGTTGCGGATGCGATTCGGCCTGCACGACAACGAGCCGCGCACGCTCAAGGAAATCGGCGAATCCCTGGGCCTGACCCGAGAGCGGGTCCGCCAGATCGAAACCGAAGCGCTGGGCAAGCTGGCCCACGGCCTGCAGGGTGACCAGGCCTGAGCGAACGGCGGTTCGCCATTTTACGCTTGATCCGGGTCGGTACCCGCCTGCTAGAATGCCCCAGTCAGCAGGGCGACTCCCGGCCGCACGCCGTGTGCATGGCTCGCACCCGCTGACCTGCTCGCGCCGTGGCCCTCATGATCGATCTAGCGAAATATATTCGCGCCGTGCCCGATTTCCCCAAACCGGGCATCCTGTTTCGCGACATCACGCCGCTGTTGGGCCATCCCCAGGCTTTCCGCGCGGCCATCGAGCGGATGGCCGAGCACTATCGTGGCACGAAAGTCGACGTGGTGGCCGCCGCCGAAGCCCGGGGATTCATTTTCGCCGCGCCTTTGGCGATGGAACTGGGCGTCGGTTTCGTGCCCGTGCGCAAGCCGGGAAAATTGCCGTTCGACACGCACGCGTTCCATTATGAACTGGAATACGGCAGCGACACGCTCGAAATGCACCGCGACGGAATCTCGCCGGGCCAAAACGTGTTGTTGGTCGACGATCTGCTGGCCACCGGCGGCACGGTCGAAGCCTGTTGCCGGCTGGTGGAAAAATCGGGGGCCAAAGTGGTCGGATGCGCGTTTCTGATCGAACTGATCTCATTGGGCGGCGCCCGGCGCCTGGCCCCCTACCAGCCGTTCAGCCTTCTCCGCTACGAATAGTCGAAAAAGCCCCGCGTCAGACGCCTGTCAGCCCGGCTCGATGTGCGCGGCTTGACGCCTCGCGCCGTGCGAAGATAGCATAGCGCTGGCGACGTGATTATGATCGAGTCACGTGATGCGGAGGGCCAATACCATGAAAACTCGAGTCTTGAGCGCGTCGATTGCCGCCCTGCTAGGGCTGGTGCTGTTCGAGCGAGCAGCCGCGACCGCCGCCGATGTCCCCGTGCGAACGGCCGTCTATACCCGCATCTCGGGCACGCCGGCGCCAGCCTGCACGTTGGATCTGCCGCTGCAAATCCCCAGCAACCTGCAATTGCCGATACAAGTCCCCGGCGCGGCCGCCGTAATCCCCGCGGGCTCATACCGCCGCTATGGCGGATATTACCCTTTGAGTTACCGCGGCTATTATCGCCCGCACTATGCTCCTTACTACGCGCCGTACTACGCCTATCGCCCCTGGTATTTGTACGGGGCCAACTACGCTCCGTACGGCTACGGTTACGGCTGGCCGTATTTCTATGGCGGTTTGTATGGACCGCATTGGGTCGGGTACTATGGCAGCCCGCTGTTGTATGGCGGCTACGGCTACGGCGGCTACGGCTACGGCGGCTACGGCTACGGCGGCTATGGCTATGGCGGGTGTGGCTACGGCGGATGCTACCACTGGTAGGACCGGCCGCGTTTAACACGGGCGAAGCTGCGCAAAGATTGCCGGCGCCGGTTGCCCATGTGACCGCGTTTGCTTTGAGTCGCGCGCTGCGGCGAGCCGATGACGAGCGAGAGACCCCTTTCTCGCCGAGGATTTCGCCATGAGCCGATTGCGTCAGGTGCTTGGTTGCTGCGCGGCGGCCGCGCTGTTGTGCTCGACAGTTCCAGCCCAGGCGAATTGGCCGAAGCGGTCCCCTTCGGCCTCGGTGTTGGCGCCCCAACGAACGCCCTACTACGGATTCAGCAATCCGCCGCCCTATCGCTATGGCTGGTTCGGCGTGGAATACCGCACGCGACGTCTCGAACAACACGGCTTCTACGGCAATTACATTCAATACGGCTACTGGCAGGGATACCACTAGGCCCCGCTCGAAACCCGTACGAAGCCGTCGCCAATGTTCGTGCGAGAGACGGCCACGGGCCTGGCAGAATTCTGCGACGCCTAGTGGCCGACGCCCACGAAGAAGCTGAAGACCTGCTTCAGGTCGCCCGGCGCGTTATGGATCGGAACGGCAAAGTCCAGCGCGATCGGCGCAGGACTGATCATCGGAATCGTGACCCGCAAGCCCAGACCCGGGGCCACGCGGATGTTGTTCCAGTTGATGTTCGCCGTCGATTCGACCGTGCCGAAATCCAGGAACGTGACGCCGCGCAACATGTCGTCGGCCGTGATCGGGAACATGTATTCCACCGAGCTCACGTTCATCAAATCGCCGCCGACCAGAACCGTGTCGACTTGCGGCGACGCCCCGCGGAACTGGAATCCGCGCAGCGACGAGAAACCGCCGGCAAAGAACCGCTCATAAATCGGCGTGTCCTTGCCCGAAATGCCAAACTGGTTGTAGAAGCTCAACGTGTGGCGTCCCGAGCCATCGGGCCGTTCGCGCAGTAAAAAGTGCTTTCGCGCGTTGGTCATGAACCGCGGATACTGAAACGATCCGACGACGTACTCGAAATCCATTTCCAGGTAATGGCCTTCGGTGGCCAAAAACGTGCTGTCGCGCGTGTCGTGGGCCAGCGTCCCTTTGACGCTGTATAGCTGCGTGTGCCCCAATACGGCGTCCAGATCAGGAACGCCCGGGACGCGCGGCTGGCTGATGCGAATATCCTCGGCGCGCAACGCGACGTTGCCCGACAGGTCGGGCGTGAACTGATATCCCAGGCTGGTGCGGCCGCCGACCCGCTGCTCGACCCAATCGCGAAAGAACCGATTGTAGTAGAATCCGCTCAACCCCAGGCTCACCGGCGTATCGAGGAAATACGGCTCGGTGAAATTGAACAAGTAGCGTTGCACGATCGTGCCCGGCGCGGCTTCGATGCGGAATTTCTGACCGGCGCCGCGAAAGGCCGTGCCGCTGCGAAAATCTTCCCAACTCGAAGGCACCCGCCGCCAGTCGAAATTCTGCTCGTCCAGCACGATCGAGCCGACCAGACCCGCGTTCGAGTTCACACCGGCGCCCAACATGAATCGGCCGGTCTGAGCTTCGTTCACCACGACCGTAAACGGAATGGTCGGCGCATCAGTG